>JADFXF010000016.1:0-27125 GCA_015233685.1 Nitrospirota bacterium
CTGAATCAAAATAATAGCGAGGCCAAATGGATTGACACCTTTGATTCGTTCTGATATTCTAAAGGCATAAAATTATATTGGCGGAAGGGATAAGAAAGCTCATGTTTGATGACAAGGTAGTACTGATAACTGGTGGAACGGGTTCATTTGGCAGAAAGTTTGCCGACTATATGTTCAGAAACTACAAGGTTAAGAAATTAATCATATTCAGCCGCGACGAATTCAAGCAGCATGAGATGTCCATACATTTACCGCCGTCTGAATATCCTATAAGGTATTTTTTAGGGGACGTAAGGGACCGTGAGCGCCTCTACAGGGCATTTAATGGCGTGGACTATGTCGTACACGCGGCGGCGTTAAAACATGTCCTCGCGGCCGAATACAATCCCTTCGAGGTTGTAAAGACAAACATAATCGGGGCACAGAATATAGCGGAGGCGGCTATTGACAACGGCGTTAAGAAGGTCATAGCGCTCTCAACCGACAAGGCGGTAAGTCCGGTTAATCTCTATGGGGCGACTAAACTGGCGATGGAGAAGATTTTCATTGCGGCAAGCTCCTATGTCGGCGCGAAAGAGACGAGGTTTTCAGTAGTTCGATATGGAAATGTAGTTGGCAGCCGCGGCAGCGTCATCCCGATTTGTATTGATATGTACCGGCGCGGGATACGGCAGCTTACGGTAACTGATGAGAGGATGACGAGGTTTTGGATGACACTTAACGAATCAGTGGAGTTTGTAAACAACTCATTTTATTTATCTACGGGTGGTGAGGTATTTGTCCCAAAAATCCCAAGTATGAAAATCACAGACCTCGTAAAGGCTATTGCCGATGACTGTACGTACAAGATAATTGGGGCCAGGCCGGGGGAGAAAATCCACGAAACCCTCATCTCCGGCGATGAGTCAAGGACTGCCTTCGAGTACAATTACAATGGCAGGGAGTTGTTCGTCCTATTTTCGCAGTTGAACTTTGAGCCGACCTCAAAATGCAAAAATTGCAGGAGACTTAACGAGGAGTTCACATACAGAAGCGACAACAACACGCGATGGCTTAACGTGGCCGGGATGAGAGACGTGCTGAGGGAATTCTTATAACAACAGGAGGAGATAAACCATGAATTTTTCAGAAGATCTCATAGAACAGATTAAACGCCACGAAGGGTTAGAGCTCATGATATATAACGACTCTCGTGGTTTTCCAACAATCGGGTACGGGCATAAACTGTCCGGCGATGAGAAGAATTTGTTCAAAGACGGTATTAACACGGCTAAGGCTGAACAATTGCTGATGTCGGATTTAACCCGTATTGAAGAGGAATTGCTGAGGAAAGAGGCATGGATAGCTGATGTAGAACCGGTGCGTCGGGACGTCCTGTATAACATGGCCTACAATCTTGGCGCGGCGGGGTTGTTGGAGTTTCACCACGCATTGAATATGGTACAAAAAAGACAGTGGCAACAAGCGGCAGCAGAAATGAGAAATTCAAGGTGGTGTAACCAGGTGGGGAACCGGTGCGACGAATTGTCAAGACAGATGGAGACTGGTAGGTACCAATGATGAAGTATCGCAACGCCGCAGAGTTTTACTTCAGATGATACCATACGGCTTTCACGATATTGGCGAAGACGACATTAAAGCAGTAGTAAAGACGCTTCGAAGCGGCTGGATTACTCAGGGCACAAAGACAGGGGAGTTTGAAGAGGCGCTGGCTGACTATTGCGGCGCGTCATATGCCGTGGTCTTTAGTTCCGGGACTGCCGCCCTGCATGGGGCATACGCCGCCGCGGGGCTTGGCAGCGGGGATGAGTTCATCACCACGCCGATGACGTTTGCCGCCACGGCCAACGCCGGAGTTTTCTTAGGAGCCAACCCCGTCTTTGCCGACATTGAATCTGACACCGGCAACATAGACGCGGCATCTGCGACAAGCCTGATTACCAATAAAACAAAACTCATAGCCGCCGTTGACTATGCTGGACATCCATTTGATGGCAAGGCACTTTTTGAGGCGTCTGTAAAACACGGTATTATTATTGTTGAAGACGCCTGCCATGCCCTTGGCGCTATGTCTATGGCAGAGGATGGCTCATGGAAGCGAACCGGCTCATGCCTCTATTGTCACATGGCCGTATTCAGCTTTCACCCCGTCAAATCAATCACCACAGGCGAAGGCGGCGCGGTCTTAACAAACGACAAGGTTTTATATGACAAACTAAAAATGTTCGGCCACCACGGCATTACCAAATCCATGGACGATTTTCAATATACCCCCGACGGACCCTGGTACTACGAAATGCAGACCCTGGGCTATAACTACAGGATGACAGATTTTCAGGCGGCAATGGGTATTTCTCAACTAAAAAAGCTTGATAGGTTCATCCAGCGAAGGCGTGAAATCGCTGGCTTTTATGACAATGCCTTCAGAGGCAACAGATATTTCGACATTCCCGTAGAGAGAGACTACGCAAAGAGCGCTTACCACCTGTATCCTATCAGATTGAAAGACCAGTACAAGGACGATAAACGATTGATATTCCCGCGGCTCAGGGAAAGAGGAATCGGCGTGCAGTGCCACTATATCCCCGTTACGCATCATCCATTCTATCGCTCAAGGGGTTATACTGCCCACTGTCCTAACACAGATGATTTTTACAGCAGGCAAATTAGTATTCCCATCTTTCCGGGCATGACTGATGAGGATACACAGTTCGTACACGACAAACTAATTGAGGTGTTTAATGGCGCAAAATAACAACAAAACAGTGGCCTTTATACCAGTACGCCTTACCTCGACACGGCTGCCGGAGAAACATTTAAAGATGATTGGCCCGAAATCTGTTATTTCATGGGTCATCCATCAACTGAAAGGCGCGAGGGAGATTGATGAGATTGTTATATGCGCTCCAAATGAAACGGAGACAGAAAAACTCCGCCCTACTGCCAGGGCTGAAGGCGTAAAACTCTATGTCTATGACGGCGGCGCTGACGATGTCGTTGGAAGGCTTACGAAAGCCGCCGAGGTTTATATGGCTGATATATGCGTACTCGCAAGCGGCGACTGCCCGCTGCTCTGCCCAGCAACAATAGACTCAATGGTAAATCTACTAAAGGAAGACCCCTCAGCAGGGCACGCCGCCTTCACGCCGGTTAACAACAACCTGCCCATTCACGAAGGCATTGTAATATCGCGCCGGTGGCTGTGGCAGAGGGCAGAGTTATACTCGGACACGCCCGCCCTTCGCGAACACCATTTCCCCGCGTTTCTAAGAGGCGTATATCCTGAGAAATTCTTAGACGTAAAGACGGTTTCATTCAGGGACGACGATTGTTTTTACAGCCTTAGGCACAGGATTTCGGTGGATACCCCCGCTGATTTGATGTTTATGAATGCCGTGTATGAGCAGCTCACTAATGCGTCTCTGGATTTCACACTTGTAAACGCGATAAATCTCCTGACGATCAATACGGCCGTCGGCAAGATAAATGACCGCGTATACCAGAAGGCGTTTAACGAGGCGTCCTATCGCGTCTTATTTATCTCTGACCCGGACGGTGGCAGTTGCGCTGTTATACATTCTCTTAAAGTGGCCGGCGACTTAGTGCATTACCACGGCATAGGGGCCGGGTTTTTGGTTTTCAATAGTGAGATAGCATCAATTGTCAGTGAACGCGGCTATAAGGCAATCATAGGGACGAGGCACGATATATTAAAGTATGGAATTAACTATTCGGCGTTAGTATTTGATAATAATAAATATTATACCATACAAATCCAGAATAAAGATGGTGCGGGGGCAGATGCCGGGGCAGAAAATTATTACCAGTTGGATATAGACATCGGCGCGGGTGCTGAGGCCATTGCGGCCGATATAGCGAAACATATAAAGAGATGATTAACTACCCGAAAATATCGGTAATAACCCCGTCCCTGAATAAGTGCGGGTACCTTGGGCAGGCGATAGAAAGTGTACTGGGGCAGGACTATCCAAATTTTGAGCATATCGTCGCAGATGGAGGCTCCACAGATGGGACGATTGAATTATTAAAAACATATCCACACGTAAAATGGATTTCAGCACCAGATAATGGGCAGTCTGACGCCATGAACAAGGGATTTATGATGTCTGACGGTGAGATTATTTCATATTTAAACGCGGATGATTACTTTGAGCCAGGTGCTTTTAACGCTGTAATAAGATATTTTCAGGAGGGGGAACAATTTGTCATGGGCCGCGTAAGGGTGATAAACGACGACGGCAGCTCATGGATAAATGACCCTTCGGTGGTGTTTTCCGAGATGATTCAGTGGTGGAGGCCGGCCATTTTTTGCTTTAATCCAACGGGATATTTTTATCTCAGAGAGGTGCAGGAGACTATCGGGCCTTTCGATGTTGAAAACCACTATACGATGGATTACGATTTCCTCCTGAAAAGCTCTCTAAGATACCGGCTAAAAAAAATAGACGCCATCCTCGGAGCCTACCGCCACATCAGAGACACAAAATCCAGAGACTACCCGCTTAGTGATAACTGGAGGAATCCGTTTATATTCTCAAAGAAATACTGGAGATACCTGCCGGTACCTGAAATTCCATATGTTGCCGCCATGTATTACTATATTATATACGTTAAGGAGAACAGGAACCTGCGCGAGTTGGGCAGGGCCATAGACGGCATAAAACACAGGCTCATCAGAAAATCTCAGGACGCGCTGATATTGCTCAAGCTCTGGCGGGCGGGGCGGGTTGCCATATTTGGCGCGTCAAAAACAGGTGGGGAGTTCTTTAAAATGTGCCGCCGGATGGGTATAAAGGTAGAATATTTTATAGACAATAACCCGGCGCTGCAGGGTAAACAGTTCATGGGAGTGCCGGTATACTATCCAAGCCATTTGCTTGAAGATGGCCGCAGCGGCGGCAAGAACACCACCGTTGTAATCGCATCCCAGGGCAGGAGGGATGAGATGCGCCGTCTCCTTAAGGAGTTGAATTTTACCGGAGAGATAATATGAATAAGAACCTGTCAATTGACCCTGAACTTTGGAAAAAAGACAGATACCTGTCCTCCCTTGTCTGTGGCCACGACCGGGTCGAACTCCTCTCTGTGGACATTTTCGATACACTTATACTGAGGACATGCCTCAATCCAGGGGATGTTTTTTATGAAACCGGAAGGCGGGCAATAGAGCGCGGCCTGCTCAGGACAGGCATGAACCCGAGGGAGTTTCAATACATAAGGCAGCAGTTTGGCCATAGGATATTTCAGGAAAAAAGGGCGGAAATCCCGCCATCAGAAGAGACAATAGAGGGGATATACGAGACTCTGCCGCGCGACGCAGGCAGCATGGACGAGATCCTTAACATTGAAATAGAGGTGGAGGAAGATTTTTCCTATGTCAATCCAGCCATAATGTCCCTGATAAAATATTTTAAGGACAGGGGCGGCTCTGTAGCCCTGCTTACCGATATGTACCTGAAGAGGGAACACATTGAGGGGATTTTACGCCGTGGCGGATTTCCTTTGGAATGGGCAAATCTCTTGCTGGTGTCTAATGAGGCAGGGGCAAATAAAGGCTCAGGCGCCTTGTTTGATGTAATGATGGCACACTTTCCTCACATACAAAAGGACGCGGTTGTCCACATTGGCGACAATCCACGCTCTGACGGCGCGGGGGCTGAGCGCGCCGGCATCAGGCATATCATATACGGGTATGACAAACACCTCGATATGGTTTTCAACTGGGAAGGCGTACGCTACGGGGAGGTGTTGCCTGAAATCTCTCAGCTCAGAAAACTTGCCACACGGTTAAACGCGGGCGATAACATGGACTACACGCCGTGGTTTAACATCGGGGCGGCGGTATTAGGCCCGTTTTTCAGCGCGTTTGCCGAATGGGTAGTGGATATTTGCGTTAAGGAAGACAGGCACAGGGTTTTTCCAATCATGCGTGGGGGCACATTGCTTGCGCGGATGATTGAAGAGGCGGCACGCCAGAGGGATTTTATATTAACCGCCACGCCCCTCTATGTATCAAGGCAGACGACCGCCTTTGCCGCCATTGAGGATTTCAACGAATGGGAGGCCGAGTTTCTCTTCATAAGGAGAAATATAACAATACGGAGACTTTTTGGGCTTCTTGAGCTTCCCCATGGGTTAAAGGAATTTTCAGAATTCGGCGATACGCTTACTCAGGATACCGGTAGTGGCGCCTCGTGCTGGTCACTGAAACGAAAGCTCTTAGACTATCTGACGCGCCACGATATACAAGGAAAAATAACGGCGCTGGCCAAAAGGCACAGAGAAATCCTCATAGCTTACCTTAGACAAACATGCGGGGAGCTTGACGGGGTTGTAACCGTGGATTTCGGGTTTCAGGGCACGATACAAAACAATATCCACTACGCCTTAAAACATGAGGGTATTGACGCGGCTATGACCCACCTCGTTGCCCTCGGTGAAGAGAATCTCAGGCAGTTGATATTCAACGGCATAGACATCAGGGGTTTTGCGGGAAGCGGCGGGGAAAACCTCGATATGATCAGAAAGATAAACAGGTCTCCAGCCGTCCTCGAAGACCTTATCATAGAGGGAATCGGTACGACTACCGGTTATAAAGAAGGGGCAGATGGGCAAATTGCCGCCGTACTTGAAAAAAACCTTATACCTGAAGATGAGATAGAAAAAAAGCGCTCCTGCGTAAAGGGTATCTTAGAGTTTCAGGCAATGTGGGCGCATATCAGGAGATTGAGGCCCGCCCTGGCCGCCGGTATGATGGCTACCCGCAGGAGACAATTCATTGCCCTCGTGCATCGCCTTGTTGATATGCCCGTATTACCTGAGGCACAACTGTTAAGCACGCTCCACCACGAGGACAACTACGGCTCCAACAGCGCCGCCCAAATATGTAAGGACTCAGACAATAAACTCCTTGACGCCCTTGGGCCGGAGAAATTCATGGATAAAACCCGCTATGGCTTCAGCCATGGACAGGTCATTTGGCCCCAGGGTGTGGTCTCACTTAAATTTCCAACCTATATATTTAAGAGGTATTGCGCTATGAATAATTCCATGAACTATTTTACAATGATGAACGACATGGCCGGTCTCATGCTTGACGAAGGCATAGGGGAGTGTATGGTATATGGCGCTGGTGAGATAGGGCTTGTCTTCCTTCAGGCGGCTTCTCTTAACGCCCTGAAGGTAATAAACATCATTGACGCAAACAACAACCTATGGGGTGAGCGCATCAACGGCATTGAGGTCGTGTCTCTTTCAGAGGCCATGAAAGGACAGGTACACAACTACGCGGTGGCCTCCCATATATTTGCTATTGAGATAGTCAAAACTATTGAGGCGGCTTATGACAACACAGAGATTAAACCGCGCGTTTATTCCGCGCCGTGGTATTTTTAAATAACAGAGAATATTTCAGGAGGTTTTTTTTTATGGCTGAAAACGAATTTGATATAGTTTGCTCCTCACATCTGACATGGGATTTACACCTGTTTCAAAGGCCTCAGCAGATTATGTCGCGGCTTTCCAAAGACCATAAGGTGCTCTACATAATACCCATTTCACTCCATGGGTTGTGGCGGTTTAAACATATGAGGGAAAAGAAGTTTCGCTATTTGAAGATAAATGAAAACCTCACTTATTACCGCCCCGTCGTGCTGCCATTCGGTGAGCAATTCCCGTTTATCAAGCAAATAAACGAAAGGATAGTCATCAATCGAATTAAGAGTTTTATGAGGAGAAAGAGGTTTAGTAAGAACCTCCTTTTGTGGTTATATACGCCGATGGCCTATTATCTGCCCGGACAGCTTGGCGAAAAGGCGGTGGTCTATGACTGTATGGATGATTTCTCATCATTTTTGTATGCCCCTAAAGCGGTTGTCGAAAAGGAACGGCGTATAACAAAGGCCGCCGATGTGTTTTTTGCCGGAGGGGATACGCTTCTGAAAAACAAGGGCACAGGGCATCCAAACGCTACGGCGTTTTCATGCGGTGTTGACGCCGAACACTTCGGGAAGGCCGCCCATCGCATAAGCAACCCTCCCCCCGACATCGCAGACATCAGGGGTAAAATACTCGGATATTTTGGGGCGGTTGACGAGAGAATAGACTACGATTTGCTTGAGTTTATTGCCAAACACAACAAACAATGGCAGATTGTCATCATAGGGCCGATAGTGAAAATAAAGAGGCCGGCGATTTTCGACACAATGGAAAACATCCACTATCTTGATTTCAAATTATATAATGAACTGCCGGTGTATGCCTCATTTTTCGATGTCTGTCTCATACCCTTCAAAATGAACGACCCTGTTACACAGCACCTGAATCCTACGAAGACCCTTGAGTATCTGGCCATGGGAAGGCCCATTGTCAGTACGGCCTTGCCGGACATAGTCAAGAATTTTACCGGCATGGTCTCTATCGCCAGCTCATACGAGGACTTCGCCAAATGTGTACAGCAACGCCTTGATAGTGATGACAGAGGGATGATTGACATGGGGCTTTCCCTTGTGAAGACAAAATCGTGGGACGCGATGGTTGAAGGGATGCTTGATATAATCAGAAGGGGGAATTATTTTTCAAAGTAAATTGGCGGCATATTGCTTTTACCAGTGTGCCACAACGACCGCGGCCTTTACTTTATTGCCCAAAATCGGATATTCTTTAGCTGGTTGGCTGTTGCGAGTGTAAATCAGGGCAGATGATTGGAGATATAGACCGTGGAGGGTCATTTAGGAGGTGGTAGCGGCTTAAAGAGGTGGGGCATCAGGCTGTTCTTGTGACAGGACGATAGTTAATAAGGAGACTTAATTTCTCCGTGTGGAGGGATGGTCTAAAAAGAACTCAGGAGGGGTTATTATGAAAGGAGGATTATTATGAAGAGAAGTTTGGTTTATGTGCTGGCCCTGGCCGTCATTCTGACGGCTATAGGTCTCTGGGGAATCAATAGCGGCTCAAGGCCTGCGGGTGCGTCCGATACCGTTTCTTACTGGCTGCCCTATCTGACAACAGATTCGTCGGCCCCGGTGTATTGTATCCTGTCAAACATGGGTACTCAAAGTGGTGGCTCAGGAAGCAGTATTGACGATAACCTGACTACCATGATATTTACCGTTATGTCAAACGCTGCAGGAAATCCCAGCGGCAACGCAAGCCCCACTACTTATGCAACCGCCGCACGGGTGCCTTTTGGCAAATCAATACTTCTGACATTTTCCGGACAGCAGATTACCGCCAATGGAACACAGATTATAGACCTTACCAATAATACCGGCACCGGCACATTGTCATCCTACGGCGGAAGGCTTGACTTATTTTCGGCAAACACCGCAGGCCCTGCAGGCGGCGCTTCTTTACCTGGATTCCAATCTACTGCCTCTGCCCGTTCTGCGTTTAACTGCTCAACTATCGGCATGTCATGTTTTCAGGGTACCACTACACCGAAACGCAGTCTTGTCGGCTACACCTGTTCTGATTCAGGCCTGTTTGCTTACATAGGACCAGTTGGTGGTGTGTACACATAGTAGCATGAGTGTCCGGTCAAAATAGAGTTAATTATGAAAGGAGGATTATTATGAAGAGAAATTTAGTTTATGTGTTGGCCCTGGCTGTTATACTTACGGCTTTCGGCCTCTGGGGAATCAATAGCGGCTCAGGGAGTGCAGGCGCAGCCGATACCGTTACGTACTGGCTGCCCTATTTGACAACCGACACGACAACCCCGGTGTATTGTATCCTGTCAAACATGGGTATTCACAGCGGTGGTTCTGGAAGCAGTGTTGACGATAACATAACTTCCATACAATTTACCGTCATGGCAAATGCGGCAGGAAATCCCACCGGCAATTCAAGCCCTACGATAAATACAAATGCTATCAAAGTAAATTATGGTAAATCAACACTGCTGTCATTCATCGGGCAGTTTATTTATGCGGATGGTTTGCCGGCAATACAACTTACCAATGATACCAGCACCGGCTCATTGTCAACCTACGGCGGCAGGCTTGACCTGATTTCGTCATCAACCGGAGGTGCCGGCAGCCTTACTTTTCCCGGAATAAGTAGTCTTGCCACTGTCCGTTCCTCATTTAACTGCTCATCTATCGGCTTGGCCTGTTTTCAGGGTACCACTTCACCAAAACGTAATCTTGTCGGCTACTCCTGTTCTGATTCAGGCCTGTTTAACCACTATGGAGTTACCGGTGGTGTGTACACGTACTAGCCGGTCAACATAGCGCAGGCTGTGATTGTGTTATAACGCGATGCCCTGTACCTTAGCAATGGCCAGGGCGTCGCGGCCTTGCGGAGTGCCACGAGAATGATGTTAAAAAAGGCACACATACTTAATTTCACAAAACTCTATCGCTTCGGCCAGCCGTTTAAGACAGATGCGGTAGTGCATCCTGTTGGCAACATCGGCTTTGAGCTGGTGGAAACCACACCTGTAACCATTGGGGGCATGGCGGTTGCCTTGTGCAAAGGTGGCATCGCCCTGACTATCTCTCTGTCTCCTGAGGACAGGGTCTACGGACTTGGTGAGACCATCGGCGCCCTCAACAAAAGGGGAAAGAAATACCGTCTCTACACAACCGACGACCCTGTCCACACACCCGACAAAGAGAATTTATACGGCAGCCACCCATTTGTATTAGTCGGCTCTGCCTTAACAAATCCATTCGGTTTTTTTATAGACTATCCATCGGAGATTTGCCTTGACATAGGTTTCACAAACCACAACATGATGGAAGTGACGATACCGTCTATGGACTTCGACCTTTACTTTTTCTTGGCAGAGGGGCGGATGCTGACGTTTATGGAGATTGTGAAGGAATTTTTGCTGCTTACAGGGGCACCCTACTGCCCGCCCAAATGGGCGTTTGGTTATCAGCAGTCGAGGTGGAGCTACCCCGACGCGAAGTCTGTCATAGAGACGGCCACCCGTTTCAGGGAAGAGGGCATCCCCTGTGACGCCATTTACATGGACATAGACTATATGGACAACTTTAAAGTCTTTACTGTTGATGAGGAGAAATTTCCGGATTTCGCAACATTCACCGGCAAGTTGAAAAGTGACGGCTTCAGGGTAATCCCTATCATTGACCCCGGCGTTAAGATTGAAGACGGCTACGGTGTCTATGAAGAGGGACGGCGGCGGGGACTGTTTTGCCAGGCAAGGGACGGGAGTTTTTTCAAGGCGGCCGTATGGCCCGGGCTTACGCACCTCCCGGATTTCCTGATGCCTGAGACGAGGCGCTGGTGGGGCGGACTGTGCAGGAAATTCCTTGATATGGGGGTAGAGGGTTTCTGGCTCGACATGAACGAACCCTCAATATTTTATACGCCTGAGGCGATGCAGGAGGTGTTTAATCTTGTTGATGAGATGAAGGAAAACCCTGACATCCCCAAAAGACGCCTCCAGGACATGCTCAACGGCCTTTCAAATAATCGCGGCTACTTCCGGGAGTTTTACCACAGGACTCACTCCGGTGGCCGCATAAGCAACGAAGAGATTCATAACCTCTACGGCACACTTATGACACAGGGCGTTGCGGACGGTTTTATTACGAACATGCCGGGGCAACGCTACTTCCTGCTCACAAGGAGCAGCTACATCGGCCTCCACCGCTATGCGGCAATCTGGACAGGCGACAATATGAGCTGGTGGGAACACATGCTCACACATATCAGAATGCTCATGTCGCTGAACATGGCGGGGGTGTTTTATACAGGGGCGGACATCGGCGGCTTTGGCTCTGATGTATCGCCTGAGCTTCAGATCAGATGGATGCAGCTTGGGGTGTTTTCCCCCCTGTTTCGCAATCACTCGGCCATGGGCACAAGGCGGCGTGAGCCGTGGGCGTTTGATGGGCAGGCGCTTGACATCATGCGCGATACAATAAAACTCCGCTATGCCCTCATCCCCTACGCATACTCGGAGTTTATGAGGTCGGCAAGGAATCTGTCGCCGTTTATCAGGCCGCTGATGTTCGATTTTGACTGCCGGTTTGACGTGGAGGACCAGTTCATGTATGGCGGCTCAGTTATGGCCGCCCCTGTGATATTACCCAATGCCACGGGCAGATATGTCCTGCTGCCCGCGGTGAGCTGGCTATACTGCCGCGCGTCAAGCCATAGCGCATGGGTGGTGTCAGCTCTTCCCCCCGGCGTCCACTACATAGACTGCCCGTTAGACAGCACACCGTTTTTTATAAAGGAAAACTCAATAGTAACACTGTCTGAGCCGGTTAACTATGTCGGGGAAAGGGAGATTGATGTCCTTAGAGTGGCCGCGTTTGTGACAGAAACGGCCTCCTTTATTTACTATGAAGACGATGGGCTGACTGACGGCTACAAAAAAGGCGTCTATTGTACGATTCAAATAGATATCGTCAGCGCTGATGGCAAATACGATATTTCAGTAAGGGCCGAAGGCTCTATGGCAACAAAGATAACGCGCATAGACTTTGAAATCTACGACAGAAACGCTGACCTCTGGCGCTGCAGCCGCCATCTGTATAATTAATTTTATTCACAAACTTGCCGCCATATGGTATAATCCATGCCAAATAACATTTTTTAACGAAAGGAGTCCAGCGTGATATTTATAAGATACGAAGACGCACCCACTGAGGCCGTAGCCATTGTGGACGAGGTGAGGACTGAGTTTTTCCCTGAGCTTGTAAATGTGAACATAAAAATCATATATGATTTAAAGGCGAGAAAAAGCAAGGGAAACCTCGTCCTTGGCAGGATTCAAAAGACAAACGAGCTTAACAGGCTTTTAACCAGAGACGCGACGATTAATGAAGAGGGATACGATTTTTTCTTATATCTGGATAAAATCGTCTTCACACACGTAGAAAAGAAAGACAAGATCAGGATAGTAAGACATCAGCTCCGCCACATCTACATAGACCCCGAAAGCGTAAAAAACCCCTACAAACTGACCGTACCCGACATAAGGGATTTCTCCATAGAGATGAAACTAAACAAAGACGACGAGAGATGGGCAGAGCGCGTAATGGAAGTGGCAATGTCCTTGTACGAAACCGAAAAGGAAAGCAATAAACCCGCTTTTTCAATGAGTTAACAAACTCATTAGAATGTGACTATTGAAGATACGCGTGGGAGGATTATGACTGACCGAAGGCCGGTTATTTTGTGTGTTGATGATGAGCCGTTAAATCTGAAACTCCTCAGCGCCATACTAATCCACAAGGGCTATGATGTGAAGATGGCTGAGGACGGCCTTGCCGCCCTTAAGGTAATTGACGACCATAGGATTGACCTCGTCCTCATGGATGTTATGATGCCCGGCATGGATGGTTTTGAGGTATGCAAGGAGATTAAGGAAGACGAGCGGTATAAGAACATTCCGGTTATTATGATAACGGCGTTGACTGATACCGAGAGCCGGATAAGGGGCATTGAGGCAGGGTCAGAGGATTTTATATCGAAGCCGTTTGACGCGGCTGAGGTGCTTGCGCGAATCAAAATGCTCCTCAAGATGAAGGGACTAAACGATAACCTGCTTTTCGCCTATAACTGCATAGGGGATTTGACCTCGTTTGGCGAACAGGTGATGCAGGATTTTGACCCGGGTAAATTCAGCTACATATCTAATATAGATAGAATCGTAGGCAAGCTTATAAGGCAAACAGCGCTGGAGCTGGATAAACCCAATATAGTTATTATACATACGATTGATGAGTTCAGTAACTGGCACTGGCTTAAGTATGATTCAATAGACGGCAAGGTGATAAGGTCGTCTATAGCCATAGATCTCAACTGCGATAACTGCCCGCATTTAAAGACCCGAGAGCAGATATTCTCCTGCGCGAACAAAAACGACATGAGCGAGGCGGGGATAGACGCCTTTGTTTCAATTCTGGAGTCCAGGGGTATTAAGGTCTCAAACATTATCTGGTATTTTGGCGGGAATTTCTGCGTGTTTGCGATTAACTACGGCAGGCCGATTAAGAAATACGACACTGCTATCTTAAAGAATCTTGTGATGCAGGGCCTGTTTTTGCGGTCACTGTCGTTGCAGGTGTCAGAAACAGAAAACGCCTTCGAGTATGCCATATATGCCCTTGCGAGGGCGTCTGAGGCCAATGACGAGGATACGGGAAACCATATAATACGGGTTGGGCAGTACAGTGCCCTGACGGCAAAGATTTTAGGTTTGGACGAATCTTTTGTCAACGCCATGCGCGTTCAGGCCCCGCTTCACGACGTAGGAAAAATCCACGTACACCCCGATATTCTCAAAAAGAAGGGAAAGCTAACTGATGAGGAATTTGCCGCCATGAAAAGCCATACTTTTTATGGCACAAAGATAATCGGTGAACACAGCAGACTTGAAATAGCAAAGACCATCGCCGTAACACACCATGAAAGATGGGACGGCTCAGGTTATCCCGCGGGATTGAAGAGGCTTGAGATTCCCATAGAGGGCAGGATAATCAGTATAGGCGACCAGTACGACGCCCTGCGAAGCGCCAGATCGTATAAACCCGCCTTTGACCACACTAAGACATACCAGATAATCACTGAGGGCGATGGCAGGACGATGCCGTACCATTTTGACCCCGACGTGCTCAAGGCATTTATAGAGGCCGCCTCGCAGTTTGAAGAGGTATATGAAAGGCTGAAAGGCTGAGGCAATTCAAAATATGAGGGATTATAAAAAATGACGCACTCCACGACATTTCTAAATGAACTTTCGCACCGGGGAATAGTAGATTTACCCTTAGTCCGTCATTCCGGCTTGTCCGGAATCTTATTTGGCTTGAGGACATCGTGGAGAGACAGATTCCGGACAAGCCGGAATAACGACAGGACAAGCCGTGTGGAAACAATTTTTTGTCGGGGAGTGAGAAGAAATGAGAGAACTTAATCAAACACCGGTGCGCGCGTTTACTCCGATGAGCAGGTCTTTTCAACTGATTTTTGTCTCCACTGTTCTTATCTTTATAGCCTTCGTTGTGAGCGGGATGTGGTTCTCACAGAAGGTCAACGGTTTCAGCAGGGCGATAAACCTTGCCGGTTCAGAGAGGATGAGGGCGTTTCAGATAGTATATCTGGTTAAGAAGGCATTCGATGAACAGTCCCCGCAAAGGGAAGAGACCCTCGGACACGTAAAAATGGAGATGGGCAGATTCGAGGAAATCCTCAACGCCCTTAAAGACGGCAGCGTCAAGTACGATCTTGTAAAAGTTGCAGACCCTGAATCAGATAAAAAGCTCAGATTCATAATCCATCGCTGGGAAGAGGAATTTAGGCCCGGGCTTGATTCCATATTTATTGCATCGCCACAAGACAGGGCAACGCTTTTGCGAGAACAGGGAAAGAAGATACACGAGTTCGTCGAGGTGGATATTGATGGCGTTGTAACACATCTTGTAAACAGCGTTGAAAAGGCGGAGGGGATTTTTATCTGGACAAGGTATGTTCTCACGGCGATAGGCGTCTTGTTGATGATATCGAATCTGATTTATTTGCGGCGCAGGGTGCTGAGGCCGATAGCGTCGCTGATTCAGGATACGGAGAAAATAACCGGCGGCGATTATTTGTCTTTGGTCGAAATTCAGGCGGCAGACGAGCTGATGGTGCTTGCAGAGCGTTTTAACGCCATGACAGTGACCATCGGGCGGTCTTTCAAAGAGATGGAAGACCGGGTTCAGAGGAGGACGACAGAACTGTCTACCGCAAATTCGAGGATGCAGTCTTTTTTTGACAGCGCCGCGGACGCGATTGTCTCAATCAACCCCGAAGACAATACGATAATCCTTTTCAGCAAAGGGGCAGAGAAGATATTTGGTTATCGCACTGACGAGGTAATAGGCACTAATGTAAATTGTCTTATGCCTGAGCCGTTTCATTCTAATCATAACCAGTATGTCAGGAATTACCTTGAAACTGGCGTTAAAAAAGTAATGGGTCAGATCGCAAGGGCAAAGGCAAAAAGAAAGAGCGGGGAGATATTCGATGTTGACATATCAGTAGGTGAAAGCATAACACCGACGGGCAGGGTGTTTAACGCCATAATACGGGACACATCAGAAAGGGTTAAGACGGAGAAGGCGATGCAGAAACTCTCCAATGCCATAGAGCAGTCGTCGGAGTCTGTAGTGATAACGGACAGTAACGGGATTATTGAATACGTCAACCCGGCCTTTGAGCGTGCCTCCGGCTACAGCCGCGCTGAGGCGATTGGAAAGAATCCGCGGATACTCAAATCAGGCCTCCAGCCAAGGTCTTACTATAAGGAGCTATGGGATACTATCACTGGCGGGAGCATCTGGCACGGTGAGTTCAGCAACAAAAAGAAAAACGGCGGGATTTACTATGAAGACGCGACAATTACCCCGATAAAAGACGAAAATGGAAATGTGACACATTTTGTAGCGATAAAAAATGACGTAACGGCGAGGAAATTAGCCGAGGCGGAGTCCGCTAAAAAGAACGCCGAGCTTGAGGCACGGTCCCGTTACGATTCGGTGTATGCAAGGGCAATGTCTATATTCAGCACGACCTTCGACCAGAAACAGGCCATGTCGGATATGTTGGCGCTGCTGTCAGAATCCCTGTCTTATCCCAGCCTCGCCTTTTATTCATACGACGAGTGGGCAGGGTTGCTCGTGTGTGACTCATCCTACGGTGTGTCAGGCTCTCTAAGAAAGGAATTCGGCCTTTCGGAGGGGATAGTCGGACAGTCTATTGTCAGCGGGCGTCCCATTGAGATAACAGGCAGCGAACAGTTTCCCCTTACAATAGAAACGGGGCTTATCTCCATAGCCCCTCAGGCCGTAATCGTCCAGCCAGTCTTCCACCAGGGAAGGGTAATGGGTGTCCTTGTGGTGGCGTCAGTCGCTCCGCTTACCGACCTTGACAGGGGGTTTATTGAGCGGCTTACGATAAACATCGGCATTTCCCTCCAGAGCCTGAGGCAGTATAACGATATGAAAGAGCTTACAGAGCAGGTAAAAATAAGGGGCGATGAGATAGCCAGAAAGAACACTCAACTGGAGGAGTCAAACAGGCTGAAGTCAGAGTTCCTGGCAAACATGTCCCATGAGCTTCGAACGCCGCTTAACGCTATTATCGGGTTTTCGGAGATACTCAAAGACGGCGTACTGGGCGACCTTGGAGATGACCAGAAAGAGTACGTAACCGATATATTTACCAGCGGACAGCACCTGCTGTCTCTTATTAACGACATCCTTGACCTCTCAAAGATAGAGGCAGGCAAGATGACCCTTGACCTTGACAGGCTTGATATCCCCTATATGCTTGAAAACAGCCTCTCAATAATAAAAGAAAAGGCTCACGCTCACAATATAGCCATTAAACTCAACGTACAGGAATCTGTTGGACATATGTTTGCAGACGCGAGGAAATTCAAACAAATCGTCTATAATCTGCTCTCTAACGCGGTTAAATTCACCCCCGCCCATGGGACGGTAACTTTGAACGCCGGTGTCATCGCCGTGGATAACAGAAAATTTCTTGAGATATCTGTCACCGACACGGGAATCGGCATCTCAGAGGAGGGAATGAAGAAACTCTTCAGGCCATTTGAGCAGATAGACGGCTCGCTTTCGCGAAAATATGAGGGCACAGGGCTGGGGCTTGCGATGGTGAAACGGCTGGTTGAGCTGCACGGCGGCACGATAGACGTCGAGAGCGAGGAGGGCAAGGGCAGCAAGTTTACCTTCAAAATCCCTTATAGGGAGGATGTGTCGGATGCTGAACTGCCAGAGATGAGCCATCAGGTTGAGGAAGTGCCTGACTCACCGCCCGAACAATTACACAAAGAAATAAAAGAGCCGCTTGTGCTTATCGTAGAGGACGACCCTAAGTCAGCCGAACTCTTAAGTATCCAGCTTGGCTCAGAGGGATATAGGACAATTCGTGCCTCAACCGCGCTGCAAGGGCTTGCCCTTGCAGCGAAGGAAATCCCCGACCTCATCACCCTTGATATCATGCTTCCAGACATGAACGGGTTGGATTTTCTCAAGAATGTAAAGGAAGGTGAGGCCACAAGACATATCCCAGTGCTGATAATATCTATGTTGAACGACAAATCGAAGGGTTTTTCCCTTGGGGCGTCCAATGTACTGCAAAAGCCTGTCTCAAAGGACGAGCTTATTGAGGCCGTCAGGCAAATCGGAATTGTACCTGAAGACCTGACAGGGCAATTGAAGGTGCTCGTGGTGGATGACGACCCTAAGGCGGTTGAAATCGTATCCCTTTATCTTCAGAATGAAAACTGCGCGGTATTCAGGGCATACGGCGGGCAGGAGGCCGTTGATACGGCAAGACGCGAGCTGCCGGATTTGATACTGCTTGATTTGATGATGCCAGAGGTGACAGGCTTCGATGTCGTGCGCTGCCTGAAGGAACTGCCTGAGACCGCGTCAATACATATCATAATCCTCACCGCTAAGGTAATAACGGAGGAAGACCGTAAGGCGCTGAACCATAATGTCCTTAAGATTGTAAATAAGGGGCGGTTTGACAAGATGGACCTGATTGCCGAGGCAAGGCGGGCTATGCGGGGCAGAGGCCATCTGCACACACAGGCTACGGATGTCAAAATATGAAGAAAATCCTGATTATTGAGGATAATCCCTTAAACATGAAACTGGCGTCTGAGATCCTCCGGCGAAGCGGCTATACAGTGCTTGAGGCCGACAACGCCACCGATGGAATCAGGATTGCCAAAGAGGCTCAACCCGTAGTCATTCTTATGGACATTCAGCTTCCCGATATTGACGGCCTCACCGCTACGAAGATGTTAAAGCAGGACGACTCAACGCAGCATATCAGGGTGGTTGCCCTTACGGCCTTTGCAATGAAGGGAGATGAGCAGCGTATGCGAGAGGCCGGCTGCGACGGCTATGTATCCAAACCCATACGGTATAAGGAGTTTCTGGCGACGGTTTCGTCATTCTATACGGGGCAGACTGATGGGAAATAAGGGTTGCGTTTTAGCTGTTGACGACCAGCCGATAAACGTAAAGCTGCTCTCGGTACAGCTTCAGTCTGCCGGCTTTGTGGTGTTGAAGGCATACGGTGGGCAGGAGGCCCTTGACCTGGCAGCTAAACACATGCCGGACTTAATCCTTCTTGATATAATGATGCCTGATATGGACGGTTACGAGGTCTGCCGCCGTCTGAAGGCCAACGCCCTTACGGCAGGTATTCCCGTGATTTTTATAAGCGCCCTCACAGATGTGACCGAAAAGGTCAACGCGTTCAAATGCGGTGGGGTTGACTATATCTGTAAACCCTTTCAGAAGGAGGAAGTAATCTCCCGCGTGGGCACCCACCTGAATCTGTACTTTCTGCAAAGGTCATTAAAAGAAAAGGTGGAAGAGGAGACCGCTAAACGCAGAAGCGGTGAGCAGATGCTCGTGCAACAGTCCAAAATGGCGGCAATGGGTGAAATGCTCGGCATGATAGCCCATCAGTGGAAGCAGCCGTTAAACGCAATCTCAGCAACGGCTCAAGACCTCGAAGACGCCTTTACTCATAATCAGCTTGACAAGGAATATTTGCATTCCTCTGTAATTACAATAATAAGTCAAACAGACTTTATGCAGAGGACAGCCGACGATTTCAGGAATTTCCTCCGTCCCTCAAAAGAAAAGGTTCGGTTTAATGTAAGAGATGCGGTTGAGGAGGTAATCTCCATGTTCTCCCCCTACTTCACTAAAAACGGCATCGCTCTGAAGCTCTGGCTCAAAGGGGATGATTTCACCGTAACCGGCTACCCAAACGAATTCAAGCAGGTTGTATTAAATCTTATAAGTAATTCAAAAGACGCCATACTCAGCCGCAAGGACAAAGGGACTGAAAATAAGATTGATATCACAGTCAGCAAGGACGACAGGATAACAATTACTATACGCGACACCGGAGGCGGCATCCCCGAAGGTATAATCGGCAGGATATTCGACCCATATTTTACAACGAAGCCGCCCGATAAGGGCACTGGCATCGGTCTGTACATGTCCAGGACAATAATAGAGACCAACATGGGCTGGCAGCTCTCAGTATCAAACGTAGAAGGCGGCGCTGAGTTCAGGATTGATACATGATAAAGCCCACAGATTATAAAGGATTAACGACGAAGGGGGGGTAATTCTATTTTTAAATCATATGTGCATTAATAATCAATGATTAGTGTATTTATGAAATATCTTAGTCTGTCATTCCGGCTTGTCCGGAATCTGTCTCAGCACATCCTCAAGCCAAATACGATTCCGGACAAGCCGGAATGACTACAAGACAAGAAGGGTGATGACAATTTTTTGTCGCGGAGTGAGATAAAATATATTATTATAGGTATGATTTAGAAATGGAATACCCCCCCTTCACCCCGTAGTTTTGCACATGTTTTGTCTATTGCGTTTGGGCGGCCGCCCGCTGGCGGCTTCAGTGCTCCGGCAGTCCTTCAATTGTTTCTACCAGGCAGTCAAGCAGTTCCGATTCCATGACCTTCTTAATGACAACCCCTTTTTTGAACAACAGCCCTACCCCATTGCCGCCGGCTATCCCTACGTCGGCCTCTTTTGCCTCACCCGGGCCGTTTACCTCACAGCCCATTATGGCAACCGTGATATTTCTGTTCAGGGGTTTGAGCCTACTTTCGGCCTCCCTCACCAGGTTGATAAGGTCAATCCTCGTGCGGCCACATGTTGGGCATGATATTAAATCAATACCATGTTTTCTCAGGCCAAGGGAGCGCAATATCGAGTAGGCGGTCTTGACCTCCTCCTCCGGCCGGGCAGTCAGGGAGACTCTCATTGTGTCCCCTATGCCCTCATCAAGCAGGATACCAAGGCCAACCGCGCTCTTTATTATTCCAGCAGGGGGCGGCCCGGCCTCTGAGACGCCTATGTGAAGCGGGTAGTCGTAGGTGCGTGAAAATGTCCTGTATGCCTCCACCGTTGACGGCACGTTAGACGCCTTGAGGGATACCTTAATGAGGTTGAAATCCATGTCCTCAAGGATTTCGATGTGTCTCCGCGCGCTTTCCACGATTGCCTCAGGCGTGGGATGGCCGTATGTTTGCAGGATGTCTTTTTGCAGGGAGCCGGCATTTACGCCGATTCTTATGGGGATTCCCTTGTCCTTACAGGCGCTTACAAGTTCTTTTACCTTCCACAGCGCCCCAATGTTGCCCGGATTTATCCTCAGCCCGTCCACGCCGTTGGCTATGGCCTTCAGGGCCAGCTTCCAGTCAAAGTGTATATCGGCTATGATGGGGATGGTGGCGGCGCGTTTGATTTGGCCAAGGGCATCCGCGGCGTCGTCGTTTAAAACTGCGATACGGATTATCTCGCAGCCTGCCTCTTTGAGCGCCGCTATCTGGTTTACGGTTGCCTGTATATCGGTCGTGGGCGTCTTTGTCATTGATTGAACACTAACAGGTGCGTCACCACCTACTGCGACTGCACCAACATGTATTGTGCGGGTCGTTCTGCGGGTCGTTCCGAGTATTTGAGGCATGGGTTGTGGTTATCTCCTTTTTTTGTGTTTATGGGAATTTTGCTTACGGGAATTTGGGTTATGTTTGGCTTTTGTTTTCTTCGGCGTAGCCGCAATAGCATGGCTGACAGGGGGTTTCATAGCCTGGGTTTTCCCGGTGTATCTTCCTATGGCATCTTTGTGTTGTGTGTAGGTTTCTGAGAAGAAATGTGTCCCGTCCTTTTTTGATACGAAATATAGATAGGGCACATCTGCGGGGTGTAGTGCCGCGGTTATGGATTTCAGAGAAGGCGACGCGATAGGTCCGGGTGGAAGCCCTGTGTGACGGTAAGTGTTATATGGTGTGTCGTTGTGGAGGTCGCCCGCTGATATGCCATATTTAAAATCCTTAACGCCATAGATGCAGGTGGGATCGGCCTGAAGTGGCATTCCAATGCGAAGTCTGTTGAGATAAACCGTGGCGATAAGGGGACGGTCTGTATCCGCCTTTGCCTCTTTTTCGACGATAGAGGCGAGCGTCAAAAGCTGATGCTCTGTCAGGCCGATAGCACTCAGTCTGTCCCTGAAATCCGGTGGATAGTTTTTCCTCAGCAGGTGCGCCATGAGCGTGATGCCCTCCTTTGGGGTTACGCCCTTGTCAAATATATATGTCTCAGGATACAGATAACCCTCCGCTGAGGATGCCTTGATATCAATAGAGTTCAGAAAGTCCTTATCAGAGGCGAGGTGAAGAAACTCATCTGGAGCTGAACCATTCAGAATTGGAAACCTGGCCGCGACATCTTTGACAGTCTCACCGGGGATAATCATCAGCTTTACCTTTACCGTGTCGCCCTTGATGAGGATGGCGAGGACTGAAAGGGGGGTTGAGCCTGTATGGAAAACATAGAATCCGGGCTTTAAATCCCTGTCAATGGCCTTGTATTTAGCGACATAAAACACAATTGAAAGTCCCCTCAAAATTCCCTTTTCCTTAAGTATATCAATAGCGCGCCTAAGGGAGCAACCCTTTGGGATTTGCACCTCCAGCTCGTCCGCGTTATAACTGATAGGCACATACAGCTCAACAAACAAAAATACCATCATGGCCAAGGCCATTGTTGCAATTGTTGCAATTGATACGATGACAAGTTTTTTCATATTTTAGTTAATATAATACAGCCAGCACGGCTGCCCCCACCCGGAGCACTGAAGCCGCCAACGAGCGGCAGCCGGAAATCAATAGACAAAACGTTGGCAAAAATACGGGTGAAGGGGGGTTACCCCCCTTCGTCTTTTAATAAAGCCGCGAATTTCTCTGCTGTGACCGGTTTGCTAAAGAGATACCCCTGCACCTCATCACACCCGAGGGCGCGTAAAATCTCTAGCTGCTCCGCAGTTTCCACTCCTTCGGCGATTACCTTTAATCTCAGGTTGTGCGACATATCTATAATCGTCTTGACAATTGTCAAATCATCCTGATTCCTTGTAATTTCATTTACAAATGACCTGTCCACCTTCAGCTTCTTAAACGGCAGGTGTTTTAAATAACTCAACGACGAATAGCCGGTGCCGAAATCGTCTATTGCCACCTGTATACCCCTGGCGTTAAATCTGTGCAGCATCGAAACCGTGCTGTCAACGTTTTGCATACAAAAACTCTCGGTAATCTCTAATTCTAAATAACCCGGCGGCATCTTTGTCTTATCCAACACATCAAATACCATGTCCGCCAGATCATAGTTCCATGATATCTGAGTGGTTGATACATTAACGGCAACTATTATGGGTGGCAGCCCCTCGTTTTGCCATGCGATATTTTGTTTGCAGCTCTTGTAAAGCACCTGTTCGCCAAGCGGTATAATTAGTCCTGTATCCTCTGCTATTGTTATGAATTTATCAGGATAGAGCAGCCCCTTCTGTGGATGCTGCCAGCGCACCAGCGCCTCTGCCCCTATTATCCTGCCCGTTGAGATGTCTATCTGTGGTTGGTAGTGCACGACCAGCTCATCGCGCTCTATTGCAAGGCGGAGTTCTTTCTCAAGCGCTATGCGCTTGTTAAGCGTCTCATCCATTTCGGGATTGAATAACATACATATATCTTTGCCCGCGTTCTTTGCGTGGGACATGGCAGTGTCGGCGTGCTTGAGCAGCTCACCAGCGCTGCTGGAGTCCGACGGGAAAACGCTTATGCCTATGCTTGCCGTTAAGGTGTGAGCCTGACCATTAACATCATAGGGTTCCTTTAAAGCCGTCAATAGTTTATTTGAAACAATCTCTATCTGGTTGACATTACTCACATTCGATAGTATCACCGTAAACTCATCACCGCTCATCCGCGATACAGTGTCAGATTCGCGAATACTTTTAAGCAGTCTATCGGCAATTGATTTTATTAACCTGTCTCCCGCGTCGTGACCCATTGTGTCGTTGATCAATTTAAAATTATCTATGTCTATGTAGAGAACTCCAAGCATGTATCCATAACGGGTGCTGCTTTTTATTTCATGGCCTAGCCTGTCAAAAAACAATACCCTGTTAGGCAGTCCGGTGAGGGCGTCGTTATTGGCCATATATTCCAGTTTCTCTTCCATACGCTTGCGCTCAATGATGCCGGATAAGGTGTTGGCGGCAGATACAAGGAAGTCTTCCTCCAGCGCTGTTCGCTCGTGGCCCTCCTCTACGTACAGGTTTATTACGCCGATTACCCTCCCCTCTACCTTAACAGGGACACAATAATGCCCATGAGCGCCTATGCCCTCATAATTAACCTCATGGCTGGCATCCATTGCAGAGGTAAATATCACCTTACCTGTTGAGGCGCTTTGTCCACACAGGCAACTGCCCATGCGCACACGCCTTCATAAGTGTAACAACTGCGGGGCAAGCCCCCTGTGAACCACCATCTCCAGCTCATCGGGGTCATTTCCTGTCAAAAAGATACATCCCGTGGATTTTGTGGATAACCAGGGCACGGTGCTTATCAGCTCAAGAAATTTTTCAAGATATTCCTTCAGTGATAAGAACTGTATTGATAATTGCAATATCGAATTTATGACATTTTGGATCAAAAAGCTTTGATTTATCTTCTCTTCGGCCTCTTTGCGAATGACAACACCGGCAATCGTACGCGCTATTGTCTTTAAAAATACGTCATCATCTTTTTTTCGTTCGTGCCCTTTGTTCAGGTAAACATTGAATACACCCAGTAATCTGTCGCCTGAAATGATGGGCACACAGTAATGGCCGTGGGGGGCGATACTGTCGTATTTGACGGTGTGTTTTTCGTCTGTCTCGTCGTCTTGCGAAAATACTATATCCCTTGTAGAGGCAGCCCGCCCGCAGAGACATTTACCGTAGGGCAGCGGTGAGCACACCGCTAACTGGTCTTCTCTGAAATTCTGAGACGCCA
The DNA here is from genome assembly GCA_015233685.1 of Nitrospirota bacterium. GTDB lineage: Bacteria > Nitrospirota > Thermodesulfovibrionia > Thermodesulfovibrionales > Magnetobacteriaceae > Magnetominusculus > Magnetominusculus dajiuhuensis. Next base: position 24,911 of record JADFXF010000016.1, read on the forward strand.
CTATTTTGAGTTCGCCGGAGTCCTCATTGTTAATAAAGATACACCCCTTCGCTTGTAATGAAATCCATGGGTTGAGCAGTATAAGTTCTAATATCTTTTGCAGCAGCACCTCAAGAGAATCGGACGATAACGATACATTGAGGATAGACTTTATAATCTCCTGTTCCTTTACATGAGTCTCTGTCTCTTTCTTTTGTTCCAATAAATCATTATAGCTGCTCAATAACGTGCCTTTTGATTTAGCCCTGTAGAGCGCAAATATGCCAATCAGATAAACCACGACCATCGCCAGCAATACATATGAGCAATGAATAATAATATCTTTAGTAACAGAGGCGGTGCTGACTAGGAAAATCATTGTCCAGCCGGCATCCTTATTTTGCGCCCTTGCCTCCACGTATTGTGTCTCTTCCGTTTGATTATCAGATTTTGATTGTGCCGGTTGGCCAAGGGTAACAGTGGTTATGCCGCTATTTTGTGATTTCTTTATAATCGGCAGTGGCAATAAAGGAATATCCTCATATTGTCTGATGTCCTTAATCTCTTTCAGCACATTATCAGGCAGCTTGACCAGGCTGTTAAAAGTATATCTCTTATCGCTGGAGTGAAAAATAACGCCGTTTTTATCCGCAAGCATAAAAATCTCATCGTGACCCGCGTTATGAAGCGTAAATAGTTGTATCAGGTATTTTACTACGACAACACCTATTATCTGCCTACCACTCCTTATAGGATATGACACATAATAACCCGGGGTTTTCGTATAAACGCCTATGGCTACAAACCGGAAGGGCATTCCTTTTATGGCGCTTCGGAAATATTCTCTAAACCTTAAATCCTTGCCGAGTAAACTCTGTGGTTTTTTGAAGTTACTCGTAGCTATCACAATACCGTCCGCGTTCATTACATAAGTTGACTCTGACCCTGCCGAGTCATTGAATCTAAGCAAATAATCATTTATATTTGCCGCCCTGCCGGGATGTCTTACAAATTCTATAACGGTAGGACGCTCTGACAGTAACTTAGGGAAGGTCTCATAAATGTTTAACATGTCCAGCAAATTTCTGTTATACGTATTTAATTGCCCTAACGCGTAGCTGTGAAGTTTTGTCATCTCGCTGTTTTTAGTCGAGACGGCTGTAAATACCAGCAGGACTAAGGCAACCGCCGCCATGAAGACAGTAAACCTTGAATAGTTCAGATAACTTCCTATATTCTTTTGCTTTTCAGCGCCACCCCGCTTGTCAGCGCCATTGTGCCCTTCAACCATTCAGCCCCTACTCTGTCCCTTGATTTGCAACTTCTCATCAACACACACCCTACCCGTGTACACAGCCGCAACCCGCGCACACCAATATTGACATATCTATACGGGTAAAATCAACACACTATTTATCATTAATAAATAATCGGCGAACCACGCTTCATATACAAATTGGCCTTGAGCAAAAAAATCATTGATGCTATAAAAAATACCCGTAGAGCTAAGCCTTTTGTCCTGGCCTTGGCCTTGGGTTTGAGTTTATGGTTTCGTAGATTTTGTTGTTAATTGGGTCATAAGCAGAGAGTTTGCCGTAAAACACCGCCCCCGTGTCTATTACGACGGCGTTTGTGTATTTCGTAACATGCTTGTGCGGGGTGTGCCCGACGATTATGTCCTTGCCCCTGTATTTATCGTAGCTCCTCTCCCATAAGAGTGAGCTCTTTTTTGCGGTCTCTATGGTCTCTCCCAATGGAATGCCGCCGTGCATGAAAATATGGGTCTTAGTTTCATAATAAAATTCAAGTTGCTCAACAAATGGCATCAGATGTTTCTGCGAGTTTTCGTACCTGTTGGCGTTATCTACGCCCTCATAGCTGTCAATCGTGGTTACTCCGCCGTTGATTATCCACAGTTGAAACATCTCTGCCGTCCTGTATTTGAAGGCGTTATAGGCGAGATATTCGTGGTTGCCCGCAAGAAGGACGATTTGGACGCTGTATTTATTTTTCAGCTCCTCAACATACCGGACAACCATGGCGCTTTCCGTGCCTCTGTCTATGTAGTCGCCAATAAAAATCAATTGGTCACGCTCAGGGTCGAATTTTATTACGTTTTCCACTAGATCAACGGTAAGCCCGTAGCAGCCGTGGATGTCTCCTATGGCTATCTGTCTCTCAAATTCCATATCATTTCGAGCCAATTGCAAAATGAATAAATATGTCCCCTTTACGT
>JADFXF010000016.1:27135-36332 GCA_015233685.1 Nitrospirota bacterium
CAGAATGTTGAAGATACTGACAGTCACAGCATTTTGCAACTGGCTCATTTCTATAACAAACCGTATAGCAAACTGTATAACGAATAACGGCTCATCCAGCAAATACCCCCGTTAGTCGCAGTTGGCCTTACAGTTGATAAACGCCCTTCCATTTATAGTCCTCTCCCATCCAACCGTGTTAAGTTTCAGGCCTAATTGAAACGCTGTTTCGACACACCTCTGTTTACATTGCTCACGCTGGTACTCAGGCGACGCGGCTAACTCTTTGGCGGCCTTCTTTTCCGCAAAGTTTGCACGTTCCTGTTCACCGGCAATTTCAACATCAATGCCCACGGCAACATCTACGTGTCTTTTTATATCGTTGATTTCCTGGTCATAATTTTTCTGATTGTAGGCATCTGGATATCTTTCGTTAAGGCCGGTGGCCACCAATTGGTATTGGTCGTTCAGGTCAATGAGTCTTGCGAGTTTTGCCTGTGCCTCCAGTCTGGTCAGCTTTACGTTTTTGTCTATACCTTGTTCTGCGGCGGTCCCTTTTTCTTTTTCATATTTCTGCAGGGCTTCCATACTGGTTGACATTGTATCTGAGATAACGGACTCCATTTCTTTTTCATACTGCAGCAGGGCATCAATGCTGACAGCCTTACTTTTTTCGATGGCCTCTGGCACATTTCCCATCGTTCCATACTGCTCGTACGCGCGGGCGCTGTCAGCAAGCAGGGTCATCTTCTGTTCAAACGACGACGCCTTGCGGGCAAGATACTCGCTTATCAGCCCCACGTAATAAGGGCTTCCGCCGTGTGCACCCGCCTTGCTGAAATTAATCAGGCTGTTTATATAGTCGTCTATGTTAAACAGGGCGAGGCCAAGGCCGTAGTACATATCGGGGTCTGCGCTTTTTCTATCTATCAGGGTGCCGAATATAGCAGCCGCCTCATAGTATTTCTTATTATCTATGGCGTTGAAGGCGTAGTCTCTGGCGTTGGCCATTGAGGAAAACACCCTCAGCGGCTTTATCAGCTTATACCTCTGCCGAAACAAGAAAAGCCCGTGGTTGCTTGTGTTATATATCTCAGTATAGTCTTCCGGCCTTTCTAATTTGCTGTTTTCCCACAGGACAAACACCGCATCGTCGTCCCGCACCTCATATACTGCCCTGTAACCGACGTATGGGAAGGCCACCGGCTTGTTCTTAGGCTCAAGGCCCAAATCATCGCCCTTTTTGTTTATCTTTGGCGCCTTCTGATTAAACGGCGTAACGTCTTCGGGGTTTACAAGCGTGTATGTCTCAATTACACTGTCGGCTTTTCTGTCGGCATCCTTCCACACAGCAATCCACAGATTAACAATTTCATTGACCGTCTTATTGTAGTACCAGAGCATATCGCCAGTGTATCTGATAGGTGAGTCTGTGAAGTTGTCGCTGAAAAATACGTTTTTAAAATCCGCATAGAGACGCTTCTTTTCATACCCGCCGTAAATTACCGGCGAATACCTCGTAAAATCGGGCTTCTTGTCCCCTCCGTCATAACCGCCATAGAACACCGGGGCGTATCGTAAGAAAGTCCATTCCTCGCAAAACCCGCCCAAGCGGCCGGGGTAGTATTTTTGAATCACATACATAGTTAAATCTGTCATCAGGCGGGCAAAGTAATCTTTTTTAAGATCATTGCGCTTGTGTGCCTCAAAGACTGCCGCCTCATAGAGGTTGTCAAAGACCTTCTTGTCCTGGTATGCCGTTGGTTTATACTCAGTCTTATACAACTCGTCAATCATAGAATCATAAAATGGTATCAGGGCATATCTCAACCGCGTGGGCGTGAGGGCGATGGCGGTTGTCAGCGCCTTTTCATGAATCTTTTGGAAGCAGTTCCATTGCGCGGCGTTTTCCTGCGCACCGACAGACGCAACAGACAGACATAAAATGGCCATTACAGCGATTAAGACATATATCCTCATTGACTTGCTCCTCCATCCTTTGGGATTATCATCATATCCATACGCACCATACATCCATATGCACCATACATCCATATGCAGCCTTCATACACCAATTATAGCAAATAAATTATAGCAAATACGAACATTAAATAAGAACATCAAACCAGGGCAATCGCATTTGAAAAAAAAGCAGAAGATACCTATGCAATAATTCCGGCTTTGTCCCTTACCGTCATTCCGGCTTGTCCGGAATCTTCCCTGATTAGTGGGAGTTTCATGATGATTGTGCATATTCTGAGGCATAAGGACAGATTCCGGACAAGCCGGAATGACAAAAATAAGGGAGGTGACAAAAATAAGGGAGGCAATTTCTAATGCGATTGCCCTAAACATCAAACAGCAACATAATTAAAAAGATTTTATTTCCCATTCCAGTTTCGAACGCGCCCTACATACAAACCTGAACAAGAAAGCGCCGCGTTTAGATTATAGCATTGTATGTATGTCCGCAATAGGTTCTTTAACCTGTGCCATTACCTCTTTTCAGATGCCGCATGGCCTGCAACAGGCTGATTTAACTGAATTTACATTGAGATATAATTCCTATTAGAATATTACCGACACAACTGGATAAGAACTCTTCACTATAATATTACCTTATAAACCTGACAAAACCTGACAAAAGTGCTTTACTTTAACATGTTATTTATGTTACGCTCACTTAACAATACGCGCAATGCTGCATCAGCGCGTGCGCAATGGGCAACGAGTTATGAATTACGCATTAAATCTATACGTAAAAGGAGTATAACAGCATGAGAAAGAATTGGAGAACGTCGAAGAAATTGTTCCTGAGGGCAGAGGAGCTGTTCCCGGGCGGGGTGAACAGTCCTGTCAGGGCGTTTAAGGCCGTGGGGGGCAATCCCATCTTTATTGACACGGCTTATGGGGCGAAGATTTTCGATGTTGACGGCAACGGCTATATTGATTATGTCATGTCGTGGGGTCCGTTAATACTGGGACATGCCCACAAGGGTGTGGTGGATGCCCTTACGGAGGCAGCCGAGGATGGTGTTACATTTGGGGCGCCAACGCTCCTTGAGATAAAGATGGGCGAGATAATACAAAAATATTATCCTTCTATGGAGAGAATGCGTTTAGTAAGCTCTGGCACTGAGGCAACGATGAGTGCCATCAGGGTAGCGCGTGCTTTTACTAACAGGGACAAGATAATTAAGTTTGAGGGCTGCTATCATGGCCATGCTGATGGGCTGCTGGCAAAGGCCGGTTCAGGGGCGGCCACGTTTGGTCAACCCACAAGTCCGGGCGTACCTCAGTCGTACGCACAGGAAACTATTACAGTACCCTTTAACGACCTCAAGGCAGTGGAGGCGGTTGTGAAAAACGACTGGAAGACCATCGCCTGTATAATTGTGGAGCCTATAGCGGCCAACATGGGCTGTGTACTGCCGAAGCCGGGATTTCTTGAGGGATTGAGGGAGATAACCTCAAAACACGGGATTGTGCTGATATTTGACGAGGTGGTGACGGGGTTCAGGGTTGCGGTTGGTGGAGCGCAGGAGTTGTACGGGGTTACGCCTGATATGACATGCCTTGGTAAGATAATTGGCGGTGGATTACCGGCGGGCGCTTACGGCGGCAAGAAGGAAATTATGTCCATGGTCTCACCTGAGGGCCCGGTCTATCAGGCTGGTACACTTTCCGGCAATCCTGTTGCGATGGCCGCGGGCATTGAGACGATTAAAAATATAGGGAGAAAGGGTTTTTATGACCTGCTTGAGGCCAAGGCGCAAATCCTTGAAACCGGGTTTAGGGACGCGATTAAGCGCGCGAAGGCAGACGTAAAGTTTTACCGTGTCGGCAGTTTGTTCTGCCAGTACTTTACTGAGCACGAGGTCTATGACTATGAGACGGCGGCAAAGTCAGACACCAAGCTGTACGCTGAATATTTCAGAACTATGCTTGAGGAAGGGGTCTATTTCCCGCCATCGCAGTTTGAGGCCTGTTTCCTATCCATATCCCATTCGAAATACGACATACAGTTCTCAATGAGAAAAAGCTACAAAGTCCTAAGAAACATGTAATAATGTTTTAAGAAATATGTAATTAAGATATGTAAAATACAGGTCAAGGAGGGTTACCCTCCTTGCGGGGGTATGGGGGCAGCGCCCCCATGTTTTGGGTACTGGACTGATAAGCGGCCTGATACTGTGCTTTGACAATAGCGCGTTGTCCATGAAGGCGTCTGAAGCGGCGTTAGGGCTTGCTGTGACTTTGGGACTGCCCGTCACTGGCATTCATGCCTTTAATGCCGCAATGCACGAGGGCGCGTTCAGAGTTATGGAGCCGACGCTTCCCGCCAAATATCAAAAAGAAGAAATACTTGCCAAACAGAGACAATCCCACAATACACTAATAAATGTCGGCATGGAGCGCATATCAATCTCCTACCTGAAACCGTGCGAAGAGCTGTTTAGCTCTTCAGGCGTGTCCTATAAATCACATATAAAAGAAGGTAAGAACTTCAGAGCCATAACCGAAATGATCCAGGAAATAGCCGACAAATCCACGCTCGTAGTATTAGGCTCCGCGGGATTTAACCATGAGGAGACCGGCTTTGTTGGAAGCGTCTGCCTTCGGCTGATAAGAGCCAATGACATGGACTACCTCGTCGTTAAAAGAGCAATAAACTTTAACATTCCCAACATAGTAGTATGCCTTGATGGGAGTGAATCGTCAATCTCCGCCTTAAGAAAGGCAAAGGAGATAGCACAGGCGTACGACGGGCAATTGCACCTCCTGTATGTCTTTGACACGGCACTGCACAGGGACATCTTTTCCAGATTGAAAGACTCTCTGATAGAGGGTGACGGCTTTTCCTTTAATTCCAAAGAGCAGGAAAAGGCACATGACGACTTCATTGATATTGGGCTTGAGAAGGTGGGCGACATGATTCTCGACAAGGCGGAGAGAGAGGCGCTTGACGCCAGCCAGGCCGAAATAATGTCAGCCGGCTGGGGCCTGGTCGGTGATGTTTCACGGCTCAAACCGGCAATAAGACAGGTCATCTCAGGGTCAATCTATAAGAGTATCTGCGATTACGCCGCTTCCGTGTCTGCTGAGCTTATATTCGTCGGGCGAACGGGAAGACACTACGCTGATGGCGTGGATATAGGCTCTGTGGCAGAGAATGTGTTAAGATATGCCCCATGCAGCGTATTCGTTTCACGCGGACAAAAGCACAAGGGATGGGTAATGTAATGGAATATCAGCCATATATCGTTTCATGGAACGTAACGAGACGGTGCAACCTCTCGTGTGGACATTGTTACATAGACGCGGGCAGCGCGGTGGAGCCTGAACTTAATACACAACAATGCACCGCCCTGATAGATGAACTCGCCGCCATAAATAAGTCCATGATGCTGATAGTAACGGGCGGTGAGCCAATGATGAGAGAGGACATATTTGACCTGATATATCACGCAAGCGAGGCCGGACTTATCCCGGTATTAGGGACAAACGGCACACTTCTCACATCCAAAAACGTAACCCATCTCAAAGAAGCGGGACTAAGGGGTGCCGGTATCAGCATAGACTCCACAACCCCTGCTGAGCATGATTCATTTCGCGGCGTCAGCGGCTCATGGTCAAAGGCCATAGAGTCACTGAATCTCCTCAGAGAAGTCGGCATAGAAACTCAGCTTGACGTTACAGTAATGGACAGCAGCTGTGCCGATTTAGAAAAATTCGTCGCACTTGGCGCTGAACTGGGCGCAAAGGCAGTAAACTTCTTTTTTCTCGTGTGTACTGGCAGGGCGATGAGGACACTTATCTCAACGGCAAACTACGACAGCGCGCTGAGAACAATAATGGTGCTCTCGAAATCAGAGCGGCGGCTAATGGTGAGGGCACGATGCGCCCCACATATTTATAGAGTAATGCACGAAGACGGTACCCACATCCTACCGGGGACCAGGGGATGCCTTGCCGGGCGGTCATACATGCGCGTTGACCCATATGGCAATGTGACCGCCTGTCCATACATGCCGGACACCGTTGGCAATGTGAAGTCAGAGCCGATTGCGGCTATATGGAATAATTCTACAAACCTAATCACACTAAGAGAAGGCAAGTACGGGGGTAGATGCGGGCGTTGTGAATACATGGAGGTCTGCGGGGGATGCAGGGCAAGGGCATTTGCTGACAAGGCGGACTTTATGGACGAGGACCCACTATGCGCATATGAACCCAAACAAGAAAGAGAGACGCTTAAAGTTGATACGGGCGATTTCAAATCTGACCTTCAGTGGGACGACGCGGCAAGGCAGAGGATAAAGGCGGTACCTGCCTTTGTCAGAAAAATGGTAATAAGGGCGATAGAAAACGCGGCCAGAGAAAAAGGGGCAACCGTAATTACAACCGAACTGCTTGACGAGGTAAAAAAGCGCAGCCCATCAAGGAATCATACATGAAAGAATACGAGCCTGTTGCCACCCTACCCGCCCAATATCTCAACTGGCTTGTGTCGTCGAGGATAAATTTTATTAACGAGATGAGAGAAGGCAGACCGCTGCGATATTTCTCCGCCCATTTGCCGGTCATGGCGACATGGCCTTCCCACGCAGACGACGGCAATTCATATCCAATGAATATGACCGTAAAAGGGATAGGATTAATTCCTCGCCAGGAACTGCTTGATTCCTACTCTGAGATGTTTGAAGATATTGCCGCGTCATCAAGCGCGAAACATGACATCACCGAAAGAATCGCGGCCATAAATAAGCTCTACGGCGATATTGGGAATTTCGACACTTCTGTTTTAGGCGGACTTGAAATCTTCGGCGGCAAGACGCTTGCCAATCTGAACGAAAACAACAAGGCAAGTCTGCTCTACGTGGGTATGAGCCATACCGAAAGAGGTGTGTCCTACATTAGTTTCCAGGTCAATGGCCTCATAGAAATCCTCAATAAAGACAACCCTTACTACAGATTTCTTCTGGCGTCAAGGAAACTGTTTGAGTTTGACAAGTTTCACATCTTCCAGCCCGACTATCCATTTGGCTATCTGATACGCGTCGTGGAGGTCATGGATAAATCCCCGTGGCCGAAGGCGGCAACACCGCACGGGCATGGCCACTAATTTTATGCAATTAACAGATAACTTCGGACGCTCCATAGACTACATACGCATATCTGTCACAGACAGGTGTAACCTTAGGTGCGTCTATTGTATGCCGGATACAATAAAAAGCGGCTGCCATCAGGACGGGAAAATTGCAATTGATTCTATCCTGACATACGAGGAAATTTTGAGATTTGTGGAGGCGGCCTCTGCCCTTGGCATAAAGAAAGTAAGATTAACAGGGGGAGAGCCGTTGGTAAGAAATGCCCTCAACGAGTTGATACGCGGGATTAAGGCAATAGATGGTATTGAGGAATTGACCCTAACTACAAACGGGCAGCTCCTTGCGGCGATGGCCGCGCAATTGGGCGAGGCCGGTCTTGACAGGGTAAACATAAGCCTTGACTCGTTAATGCCACACCGCTATGCGGAGATAACAAAAGGCGGAGACTTTAATAATGTAATGGCGGGGATAAGTGCGGCGGAGGCGGCGGGACTATTGCCAATCAAATTAAACATGGTGCCGATGGCGGGGATAAATGACGACGAGATAGAGGCGTTTGTGAGTTTCGGGATAAAGACGGGCTGTCAGATAAGATTCATAGAGCTGATGCCGACGGTAGTAAACGAGCACTTATTCAGCAGCGGTTTTATAGGGTCGGACGAGATAAAGCGGCGAATCGAAATGAAATTTGAGCTTGTTCCCCTGAAGTTAAGAAAATACGGCCCGGCTCGTTATTTTAGTGTAACCAGCCGCTCTGGACTTGAGCCGCATGGCACAGGCGTCATAGGGATAATAAGCGCGATAACCTGCCGGTTTTGCCCCCAGTGCAACAGACTTCGCCTCACGGCAGACGGCAGGTTACGCCCCTGCCTGTATTCGAATATCGAGGTAGGGCTTTTTGAAGCGCTGCGAACGAAAGCCTCCATGGAAGAGATCCAGAAATTAATCCTTCAGGCGGTAGATTTAAAACCTGAAAGACACAACATCTCTGACGGGAATGAGGAGAAATCGGGTGCCCCGTTTATCATGTCCGGCCTCGGCGGTTAAGTTTCGCTATGGCTTTAACCCTGCCCTACTCTGCCGCTACGCCTCCGGCAATCCCATCTCTTCAAACACCTGCCGCGCTAATTGCTCTGCCTGGTTGTAGTTGTGCGTCCTTGTGAATAATTGTTCAAATAACTTTCCCTTCAGGTCTTTTACATACCTCTCGTATTCTAAAACTGCATTTGTAATTACGGTAATCTCCCGTGGAATCTTTACAATAAAACTATCCTGCCTTTGGGAATAAATAATATATTTTGCCTCATCAACGGACGACGCGGTATATTTAAACGAACCGTCTTCGGAGATAACATCTTGTTGGCCCATAAAATAAGAACCGAGTTGTAAAGGCTCATTTGGCAGGGAGATTTCCTTCACGTCCTTGCGATACTTTGAATCAACAAATGCTTCAGGAAATCGTTTTGCCCCCTGCGGTAGTATTTCATTGACGACGGTTTCTTTTAATTTTTCAACGTCTCTATAAGTCTTTGCCTGCTTGTTGTTTTTTCTTAATTTAGGCAGCTCAAGTCTCTCTCTCACCAAGGCGGTAACCCCGTCATACAACGGTTTCAGATACTTCTTCGGGTCAAGCCCAAGCGCCTCCAGCACCGCGCTGTCAAGGGATTGCCTGTCCTTCATTCTTACCTCTTCAAAGATGGGTTTTATTTCCCGATTCTGAAGAGTTTCAAAACTTTTGTTCTGCTTCGACATGGAAAAGAGAAGTTCCTCTTTTGGTATTAAAATATCTTTCCAATCTATGCCTTCGGTCTTCGTTGCACCATCGCCCAGATTCACCCTGCTTATCAATTCCCTGAATAAGGCAAGCAGAGTTGAATTCAGATATATACAAAGACCATAAAAAGAATCGTCTTTTTTTGGGAATACCTCAAATAAATTATGGTCAACTTTGATGTTATCGATATTTAGTGGAGCAAAAAATCTATCATTTGTAATCTGAGGTAAGATGGAAAAAGTGGACACCAAAATAGAGTAAAATAAGAAACTCAATGGAGGTGTTCAATGGAGAGGATCCCGAACGGGAAGTACACGAAGGAGTTTAGAGAA
>JADFXF010000017.1:0-6190 GCA_015233685.1 Nitrospirota bacterium
GCCCATAGGATATAACACGCCGCTGCCAGCACCGAGTCCGGCCATCGCCTTTAGAAATGCCGCGGCGTATTGAAACGTATCCGCCCTAAAGAATACCCAGCCCACAAGTACAATAGAGAGTGCGTAAACGTGGGCAATGGGTGGCCACACCCGCTTTAAGAGTTTCTCCAGGCCTAGCCGTTCAAGCACCATGAACAGGCCGTGAAAAAGTCCCCATACGACAAAATTCCAGCTTGCCCCATGCCAAAACCCCGTGCAGAAAAACACTATTATCAAATTCAGATAGAGTCTCGCCGTGCTTACGCGGTTACCCCCAAGCGGCAAGTAGAGATAATCCCTGAACCATCTTGACAACGATATGTGCCATCGCTGCCAAAACTCGCGAATGGATTTCGCTATATATGGGTAGTTGAAGTTCTCCAGAAACTCAAAGCCAAACATCCGGCCAAGTCCGATTGCCATGTCTGAGTAGCCGGAGAAGTCGAAATATATCTGAAGACTGTATGTCACCACGCCAAGCCACGCAAGAGGCGCTGTGAGTTCATGGCTGGGGATAGCGAAAATCTTATCAGCAACACCTCCCATGGCGTTTGCTATGAGGACTTTTTTCCCAAGTCCGAGGACAAACCGCCGCACGCCGGAGGCAAACTTATCAATAGTCGTTGCGCGGGTAAGGAGCTGTGTTGCCACGTCGTGATATCTTATTATCGGGCCTGCCACCAGTTGCGGGAAGAACATGATATAGAGGGCAAGATTTGGCAGGCTGGCCTTTTTGACGTCTGTGTACTCTCCCTTTGTTTGCTTTCTGTAAAGGTCTATAACATAAGACAGGCTGTGAAAGGTATAGAAGGAAATGCCCAGCGGCAGATGGACTTCCTTCATGACTATTTTTTCATAACCGGCATAGACTACGAGGTAGTTTAAATTATGCACGATAAAATTCGCGTATTTGAAAAACACAAGGAGAGACAAGTTTGCAATTATCGCGTAGGCCAGTGCCCTCTTAGGGGCAATCAGGCGTGAGTCTTCAAGCAGGAAGGCAAAGAAGTAGTTTATTAAGATTGACAGGAGCATAAGGAGTAAAAAAGCCCCTTCTCCCCACGCGTAAAACAACATGCTCACTGCAAGCAGGAATACGTTTCGGACCTGGGTGTTTTTAAGGCTGAGGCCGATAAGCAGCGTCAGCGGAAGAAAGAGAAACAGAAACAGAGGCGAGCTAAATACCATGTGTCAGTATGCCCGCGCAGGCCGCGTCAAAGGCGAGCCGCCCATGCTCATGGAATTGTCTAACCGCATTGCCATATCACCGTGAGGATTTTAGCCTTTTTCAACCAAAAAACGCAAGAACCGTGCCCGGAGGCAATTAAATCCTTGACAATGACTAAAACAGTGATTTATCATACCTGTTGGAGATATTCAAATGGTGATAGCGATAGGGTGTGACCATGCCGGTGTCGAACTTAAGGCTCAGATATGTGGGCTGTTAAAAAGTGAAGGCATTGAGGTAAGAGATGTCGGGACGGACAGCAAGGCGTCGGTAGATTATCCTGATTATGGAGCGAAGGCGGCTGAGGCCGTGTCCAGGGGGCAGGTTGACGCGGCGGTGCTTATTTGCGGCAGCGGGATAGGCATGTCCATAGTAGCGAACAAGTACAAACACGTACGGGCGGCGCTGTGCCACGACGCGTTTACGGCAAAGATGAGCAGACAACACAACAATGCCAACGTATTAGTGATGGGCAGCAGGGTAATCACTGAGGAGCTGGCCGCTGAAATACTAAAGGCATGGCTTCACTCGGAGTATGAAGGCGGGCGGCACGAGCAGAGGCTGAATAAAATCTCAGAAATAGAGGAATCCATTGAATCAAAGACTTGACGCAATTAAGCAGGCTGACCCGGACATATACGAGGCAATAATGGGGGAGCTGCAAAGGGAGCAGGATAAGCTGGTATTGATAGCGTCGGAGAACTATGCCTCTCCTGCGGTAATGGAGGCGCAAGGCTCAGTATTTACGAACAAATACGCCGAGGGCTATCCAAACAAGAGATACTATGGCGGCTGTGAGTATGTTGACATAGTGGAGTCGCTGGCGATAGAACGTGCGAAGGGGATTTTTGCGGCGGAGCATGTCAATGTCCAGGCGCACTCTGGTTCACAGGCAAACATGGCGGTGTTTTTTGCCGCGCTCAAGCCGGGAGATAAGATATTGGGCATGGACCTGCGTCACGGCGGGCATTTAACGCACGGGGCGGCTGTGAATTTTTCTGGAATGATATATGAAAACGTATTCTACGGCGTTGATAAGGATACGGGCTATATAGATTACGAGGCCGCAAGAGAGCAGGCGCTGAGGCACAGGCCAAAGATGATAGTGGCGGGGGCGAGCGCGTATTCAAGAATAATAGATTTTGAGAGATTCTCAACAATAGCGGCTGAGGTAGATGCGATGTTGTTAGTGGACATAGCGCATATAGCGGGTTTAGTTGCGGCGGGGCTGCATCCATCGCCGGTGCCATATGCGGACTTTGTCACATCATCAACGCACAAAACCCTAAGAGGTCCTCGCGGCGGGATGATCATGTGCAGGGGCAAATACGCTAAATCGGTAGATAAGGCGGTGTTTCCTGGTGTACAGGGCGGGCCGCTGGTGCATGTCATAGCGGCAAAGGCTGTGGCGTTTAAAGAGGTGCTAACCGCGGGGTTTAAGGAGTATCAGGGGCGGATAATAAAGAACGCGCATCGCCTGAGCGAGGAGTTAAAGGGCAGGGGATATAAAATAATATCAGGCGGTACGGACACGCATTTGATGTTGGTTGACCTCAGGAGCAAGGGCGTTACGGGCGTAGAGGCCGAGCAGGCGCTTGACCGTGCTGACATAACGGTGAATAAGAATTCAATCCCATATGACGATAAACCGGCAACTGTGACAAGCGGCATGAGGTTGGGCACACCGGCGTTGACGACACGGGGCTTTACAGAGGAGGACATGGCGGTGGTGGCCGACATAATAGATAAAGTGATTACCAACCCTGCTGAGGCCCGTAACGTGGAAGACCAGAGGCAACGCGTCAGGGAGCTATGCAAAAAGAAACCAATCTATGAAAACCTGTAGCGGCAGCGCATTTGACATGAGCCGGGGGGATTAATTACAATAGTGGTTGAAAGGATGGGGAGTCGTCTAATGGCAGGACAGCAGACTCTGGATTTGCCTGTAGGGGTTCGAGTCCTCTCTCCCCAGTAAAAAAAGGTCCCATCGTCTAGTGGCCCAGGACGTGGCCCTCTCAAGGCTGAAACACGGGTTCGACTCCCGTTGGGACCACCAAATACTTGCTCAACGCACTTAGAAATGTATCATAACGGATGTTCCCCTTCCTTATTTACCGTTTAGGCGGTTGCCCATCAGGACGCGGTTGCCTGGCGGCGTTGAGCACGCGGCGCAATACAGGGCTACCGAACAACGGGCGCTCGCACAGTGAGCGTGTTTTCTCGGCAACCTCACCGTATGGGTCTGCCCGAATTACGGTAATCAATGCCACCCAGTCAGGAACCTCGCCCCTGTCTATTATGTCCTCAATTGCCGCAATCGTGAATTCCTCATGCGTCAGGTGGCGGTGCTTCATGTGTCAAATCCCTCCTCTAACTTGTCATGGGGCAGTTTTTGGCCCGCCGATAATGGATCAACACGCAACGCCTTCTCACAAACAATTAGTAACATGTCAGACAATTTGCCGCATATATCGGAGACATACCCCCATTGATCAAATGGAGGATGAACGCCCTTGTATTGCGCAAGGTCAACTTTATCAAGGTCATAGGGCGGCGGCGCAGCAAGCTGCGTTATCAGTTGAGTGCGAACAACCCACGCCCTGCCGCTCTTTTGCGGGTAGAGTTCATCCATGCTCATCAGCGCATGAGCGGCGGCCTCAAGCCCCATGTGCGCCGTGAGAGCGGCCAAATCGAGGTAGTCGCGCGTTGCATTACGCTGCAAACAGAGAAACGCCTTGATTCGCAGCACTTCCGGCAATGTCGGCAAAACCACATCATGGCCGCCCACATGCATGACCGTGGTTTCCAAAGGCCGCTCACGCCGCAATTGACGCACACCCGTCTCAACGCCATCCAGAGATCCAAGGATTAAAACCGGCCGTTTGACACGAGCCGTCTCCCATCCGGAAACCGCCTCCAGTTCAGACAAAACGGCATCGAAGCGCTCACGGAGATCGGGCAGGACATGGTCGTGGTCAAACGAGAAACGATGCCCCGCGTAAAGTGCTGAAGCCGTTCCACCAACAAGCACAGCCTCAGGCAACACGCGCTGCAGTCGGCAAAGTGACGCCAGCACGGCTTCCCATGCGTGCCCTTTCACACCGGAGTGTTCGTCATTTTGGCTCATAATCCATTATATCACAAAGAGTTACAGATGGCAATGTTTCACTATGCAGACATCATGTACCCGAATAAACTCATCGCGGCAGGGTTATCTTTCCCAGTACAACCTCACGAGCGGCGCCGGTTGCGGATGGTAAATTGCCCGGCATACACCTCAACGTCCTCATCCCCAGAATGGCAAAGCAGACCGCCTCTCTTGCCTCCGCCTCAATTCCATATTCGCCGATATTCCTTAATTCAATGCCCCGCAATAATTCACGCAGGAGGCCCATCAGAAACAGATTTTTTGAGCCTCCACCGGCCGCTATAAGCTCATCCGGCTTGTACGGGGTTATTGATTTAAATATTGTTCTGGCAGTCAGATGCGCCAGCGTTGATAGTATGTCCTCCGGCGGCAGAGAACTCCATCGCGCTACTATGTCCTCGGCCATGCGTGTGCCGAAGAGTTCGCGGCCAGTGGATTTTGGCGGACGCCTCTTGTAGTATGGATGGCTTAGCAGCTCAGTGAGCAGGGTTTCGTTTAGTCGCCCCTTTTTTGCCATAGAGCCGTTTTTGTCGAATGTCTGTTTTCCATTTGAGAAAATCCTTACGGCCTCGTCCATCAGGGCATTGCCAGGGCCTGTGTCAAAGGCTATGGTGTCTTGCTGCCTTTCCCCAATTATCGTTACGTTTGCGATGCCTCCGATGTTCAGCACTGCGCGCGTACTTCCCGATTTCTTAAATAACAGGTAATCGGCAAGGGGCACAAGCGGTGCGCCCTCCCCACCTGCGGCCATGTCCTTTGTCCTGAACCCGGAGACGGTAACTATCCCCGTGCGCTCTGCTATTACGGCCGATTCCCCTATCTGAAGCGTAGAACCGCCGCCCTTTCCATTTGGCGGGACGTGGCAGATGGTCTGGCCGTGTGACGCGATGCAGTCTATGTCTTTGGGGTCAACCCCGGCAAGTGCCATTACCTTAAGGGCCGCCTTTGAAAACACCTCTCCAAGCGTGAAATTCAACCTGCATATGTGTTGGGTATCCCCTGTGAAGGCCTGCCTGACCGCGTCTCTTAATTTCTTGTCGTACGGCATGTGTAAGTGTCTTATTACCCTGACTTTGATATGGCTGCTGTCTGTATCTTTAATCTCCACCAATGCCGCGTCAACGCCGTCATGCGATGTGCCGGACATCAGGCCGACAATCAGAAAGGCGTCTTTGTCAGAGAACCCGCTCAACACCGGAGTGCCTCTCTGAGTGAGCCGCCGGATTTGTCTAATAACCCGACGGCCCCGTCGAAGTCTACGCCCTTTTCGTGCATGACGATGGCCGTTTTGGCATTCCCCCGCGCCCTCTGAAACAGCTCAGCGGCGGGTTGCGGCGTAAGGCCGGTAAGTTCACAGATTATACGCATGGCGCGCTTCTTTAGCTTCGTGTTAGAGGGGATTACGTCAACCATATAACCCTTATAAACACGCCCAAGGCGAATCATGGTTATAGTGGAAATCATATTAAGAACCATCTTTGTGGCCGTCCCCGCCTTTAGTCTTGTCGAGCCGGCCACGATTTCCGGGCCGACGGCGATTGATATAATACCGTCAAGGAAACCGTATGTGTTGTCGCCGCAGGTCAGAAGCCAGCAGCGGCCGCCGCGTCTTTTGGATTCCCTCAGGGCGGATAAGACAAAGGGCGCGCCCCCACTTACCGTTATCCCTATTACCATATCATCGGCGGTAATCCCTTTGGCGGCACGCACACCCGCTGATTCGTCGTCCTCAGCCCCTTCCACACTTTTGGTAAGGGCGCGCGGGCCTCCGGCAA
>JADFXF010000017.1:6227-31027 GCA_015233685.1 Nitrospirota bacterium
ATCTCAGAGGCGTCAAGCACACCAAGCCGCCCGCTTGTGCCGGCACCGACATAAACAACTGAACCGCCCGCTTGTATCGCATTAACGGCGTCCTCTACGGCGAGGCATATGGCCTTTTTTGCCTTCTTTAGCGCCCTGGCTATTTTGGCGTCCTCATCGTTCATAAGCATGAATATCTCCGCCGTTGACATGGCGTCTATGTCGGCAGAGCCGGGGTGCAGCTCCTCTGTTGTCATGGCATTATTCTAACATTTTTGTTACAATATATTTCATAACTATGATGAGGATTTTATTAAGATATGCCGTGTTGACGGCAGTTGTCCTGTTTGTTGCCGGCTGTACGGGGGCGATTAAACCCACACCAATATCACAGGCTATGTTTAAGCTTTCCACAGGCCAGTATCCGGAGTTCAGCGACGACACCTCCATTGAATCATTAAAAGACGCAATAAAACGAAACCTCAAATATTTAGACGCGCTCAAGGCCGATTACGTCTTCAGGTACGGCGATGATACCTATACAGCGCGAGAGATACGGGATTCGCTTGTATATTTTATGTCAGTCCTTGACGCCTCCGGAGGCGATAGCCATATGCTTAATAAAACTATGCGGGAAGAGTTCACTGTATATGAGGCGGCAGGTTCAGATGGCCTTGGCAAGGTGTATTATACGGGATATTATGTGCCAGTACTCTATGGAAGCAGGACGAAGGGCGGGCGCTATCTCTATCCCCTTTACGCGCTGCCAAAGGACTTGGTAAAGGCGGACGGCGGCAGGGTTACCCCCTACTACACGCACGAGGAAATCTATAAGGGGGCGCTTGTGGGCAGGGGGCTTGAGTTATTATGGGTGGATAACCGCGTGGATTTATTTTTTTTGCAGGTGCAGGGTTCAGGGACGATAAGGTTTGAGGATGGCAGCGAGGTAAACGTAACATATGCGGGGTCAAACGGCCGCCCGTACCGCCCGGCTGGAAAGATACTCGTTGATGAGAATAAGATTCCGCTTCCGCAGATGTCGCTGGTGGCCATAAAAAAGTACCTCGCCGAGCACCCTGAGGATGTTGACAGGGTGCTGTTTTCAAATCCCAGCTATGTGTTTTTTCGTGAATCGAGGGAATCAGCGATAGGTTCAACCGGGGTGCCGCTTGTTGATGGGCGTGCGATTGCCACAGACAAGAAAATATTCCCACAGGGGGCGCTGGTATATGTATCCACGAAAAAGAGCGAATTCGCAGAGGAGGAAGGCGTAACCGGCCAGAGCGCCCTGACGCGTTTCGCGCTCAACCAGGACACGGGAGGGGCGATAATAGGCCCGGGCAGGGCAGACTTTTTCTGGGGCCGGGGCAGAACCGCCGAACTTCAGGCCGGCTATATGAAATACAACGGAACACTGTATTTCATAGTGAAAAAGAGGAAATAACAGGGCGAACGCACTATAAGATAAGGATTAAAGACGAAGGGGGTACCCCCCCCTTCACCCCGTAATCTCGCACACGCTTTATCTATTATGTTTGGGCTGCCGCCCGTTGGCGGCTTCAGAACTCCGGCTTAAAGGCTATTATAACTCGGTCTAATGCGTTTGCCCTGGCAGGGGGCACTTGTAACAACCATCGCGGATAGGTTATTATCTACACACTATGTTACACGAAAGATTCCCGAACCTTACAACGACCGGCATTGGAAGTCTCCCCCACGAGGACGCAGGGGAGGCGTGTGCGGCAATCATTGAGAACTTTGACATACCGTTTTGGCCTCAACTGCCTCGCAGGTCATTCACCGAGTCTATGGTCATGCAGTACTCTGAGGGTATGCCTTTTATTAAAATAGATGAATCACGAGAGCGCGTATGGATAGAAAGACAAGAGGACGACGCGCCTCTGAGGCAATTTTACGAGGCATATGCCGTTGAAATGCCCGTCTCGGCCATATCTCCATCCTATGCCTCGGGGTTTTATGAGATGTGCGGGCAATTACAACAAACGCCGCCCCTGCAATCAGGCAAGAAGTTACCCTATATCAAAGGCCACATAACCGGCCCCCTGACTTTTACACTTGGATTGAAAGACCGTGACGGCAGAGACATTTATTACGACGAGGAGCTCAGGGAACTTGCCGTCATGCTGCTGGTCTCAAAAGCGGCGTGGCAGGTAGAGAAACTTAAGGAGCTGGCCTCAACCGTAGTAATCTTTATTGACGAGCCGGTGCTTTCCTCCGTTGGCTCAAGTACATATTTAGGGGTTTCAGAATCCGAAATCAAGCGGCTGCTAGTAGAAACCATAAACGGAGTGAGACAGACCGGCGCCGTGGTGGGTCTGCACTGTTGCGGCAACTGTGACTGGCCTATGGTCTTTGAAGTCAGGCCGAACATCGTGAACTTCGACGCATATGGGTATTTTGACGCCATTTATCTCTACCGTGACGCGATGGCTGACTATGTGTCAACCGGAGGCACGATGGCCTGGGGGATAATTCCTACGACAGACGCGATAAGAACTGAGGACGCCCAGGGGATAAAGAGAAAATTCATGGAGCGTTACGAGAGGCTTCAAAAGGATAACAACTCGCTTGTCTCTAACCTGATACTTACCCCTTCCTGTGGCACGGGTTCGTTGAGCACGGCGGAGTCAGAGAAGGTATTTTCCCTCCTAAGGGGATTGAAGGATTACCTTATGGTAACGCTTTAATGTATCATTTGAGGAGTAACCTGTGATTTTGAGGAGGAACCCGCGATATTTATATCTATTGAAGGCATAGAGGGGGCGGGCAAGACTACACAGGTTCACATGGTATCAGAACGGTTACGCGCGCGGGGCATTGACGTAGTTGCCACATTTGAGCCGGGCGGGACTGAAATAGGAAAGAGGATAAGGGAAATCTTACTTGATAAAAGTTTGCAGCGGATGTCGCCGTTGACGGAACTCCTGCTATATAACGCGGCAAGGGCGCAGCACTTGGCCGAGGTGATTTCTCCGGCGATGGACAGACACGCCGTTGTTATCACTGACAGGTTTACGGATTCAACCCTGGCCTATCAGTGCTACGGCAGGGGGCTACAGGAGCGGCTCGTCATGGATATTGACAAGATAGCAACAGGGGGCATTCGTCCGGATATGACCGTCTTGCTTGACCTGCCGCCCAATATTGGCCTTGGAAGAAATAAAGATGCAAATAAAACAGATCGGTTTGAGGTTGAGCCGTTGGCGTTTCACGAAAAGGTTCGCGCCGGGTTTCTTGAATTAGCGAATAGTGAGCCAGCCCGTTTTAAAGTCATCAATGCCACGGCAGACACTGCCGTTGTCACCAAAGAGATAGTTGCGGCAATAGAGGAAAGACTGCGATGTCATTAGACAAGCTGCCATTACATGGCCATCCATTAAACGGATTGATGGGACAGCCGAGGGCGATTCGAATACTTGGCGGAATGCTTATGACCGGCAGGATAGTCCCGGCTTATTTATTTACCGGTGCGCCCGGCACGGGAAAGAAAACGGCCGCATTTTCCTTTATAAAGGCGATGAACTGTGAAGACGGCGGCTCTGTAAGGGAAGGGAATTTTTGCGGCAGATGCCGCTCTTGTAAAAACACGGACTTGCTTGTGCATCCTGACCTGAAGGTGATGGCCCCTGAGGACACCGTTAAAAAGACCGGCAAGACGGGCAATGCTGACAAGGCCGACAATGCCGAAAGCTCCGGGCAACCCAGGGAGGCCAGCAGGGTTATACAGATAGACCAGATTCGGGAGGCCGTGGATTTTTTGTCAACCAGCGCTATGGAGTGGAAGGGAAAGGCCATCATAATCAAAGACGCGCACGCGATGAATGTTTATGCGGGAAATGCCTTTCTTAAGACGCTTGAAGAGCCTCCCGCGGGCAGTATAATCGTGCTGATTACCAACAAGGAGGATGCCGTATTGGACACTATACGCTCAAGGTGCGTTAAAATACCGTTTGTGCCGCTTTCTTTTGAGGTATTACGGGCGATAGCGGACAAAAATGGTGCCTCACCAACAGACGAGCAGCTCGGCCTGTCAAACGGAAGCGCCAGTGCCATGTTAAACGACACCCTGATAAGTGGGCGCAACAGGGCGCTGCAGATGTTTACAGAAATGGTCAACGGCAATAAGACATACCAATGGAAGGACAGACAGGAGATGGCCCTCTGGTTTGAGGCCGCGATGTCATTTCTGAGGGATATGGCAGTGCTGAAACTAGGACAAGGCGGCACAGCCCTGGTGAACATGGACAAGAAGGCAGAGTTTGCCAACCTGTGCAAGGCCGTGGATATAGAAGTGATAGTGGATTGTTATGAAACCTTATTTAGTCTGAGCAGGTATTTTGCGGTGAATATTAACAAGGGTATTGTGTTTAACTATACAGCCTTAAAACTGAGAGACGTTTTTGGACGGGTTACACCCTCACAGAGGGGCCTCAGCAGCGCGTCTCAGGGTGCGAGAGAAGGGGTTTATTGAATATGCCTACAGTTGTCGGTATCAGATTTAAGAAATGTGGTAAGATTTACGATTTCGAGGTAGACGGGTTGACAGTAAAGGTTGGAGATTTCGTCGTAGTGGAATCAAGTTTTGGCCTGACCATAGGAAACGTAGCCATAGGCGAGAAAACCATAGAAGTCGCCGATAAGGAGTTAAAAAAGGTCATCCGCAGCGTTACCGAGGAGGACATCAACGCAAAGGAAGGCAACGACTTGCTGGAACAGCAGACAAGAGAGTACTGTCTTGAGAGGATTGCCGCGCGTGTACTTCCCATGAAGCTGGTGCATACGGAGGTAACGCTTGACAGGCGGCGCATAGTGTTTTACTTTACGGCTGATGGCAGGATAGATTTCAGGGAGCTTGTGAAAGACCTGGCCTCAAGGTTCAAGACACGAATAGAGATGCGCCAGATAGGCGTAAGGGATGAGACAAAGTTCATAGGGGGAATAGGTATATGCGGCAGGGAGGTATGCTGCCGGACATTTCTGTCAAATTTTGCACCGATTTCTATAAGAATGGCAAAGAAACAGGACCTTGCCTTAAATCCTGGCAAGTTATCAGGGCTTTGCGGCAGACTGATGTGCTGCCTGGGCTTTGAGGTAGATGATTTCAGGGCAGAGGACGCCATAGTGATAAAGGAAGACGTAGCTATAGATGAACTGATCGGGGAAGAGAAATGCGGGTTCTGTATTAACGTTGAAGGTGCGGCGGTGGCACCGCAATCCGACGGCAATGAGGTGTCAGAATCTACCCCGGATACCACCACAGCGGCATCGAAAAATCGTGACCGCAGGAAAAAGCAGTTTATCAGGAGACCCTCCACCACCACTGCGGCAAAAGAAACGGCTGCGGCAAAAGAGGCATCTGAGACAAAGGCTGGTGGCAGTGCAGACACCACCCCGCAAGAACCGGTAAAACAGGAATCCCCCGCAGACGCGCCAAAAGACACACCAAGTGAGACAAAGCCCGGCGAGAAAAAAAATAAATGGAGATACAGGAAATTTAAGGCCAAAAAGAAACCGTAACAACACAGAGCCGTAACAACACGTAACAACACGGAGGTCATACGTTATCATGGAAGAAAAATCTGTGGAAGTAAAACCTGTGGAAGTAAAATCTGTGGAAGTAAAATCTGTGGGAGAAAAATCTTTTTATGTAACAACCCCTATATATTATGTAAACGATGTCCCGCATATAGGACACGCATATACGACGGTTGCGGCAGATATATTGGCAAGATTCAATAGATTGATGGGGCGCGGCGTGTTTTTCCTTACAGGCACTGACGAACACGGCCAGAAGGTACTTAAAGCCGCACAAGCCGCAGGATTAACCCCCTCTGCGCATACAGACAAGCTCTGCGAGAATTTCAAAAAACTCTGGACAAGGCTTGACATTACAAATGACGCCTTCATAAGAACAACCCATCCTGACCACATTTCGACAGTCCAGGATTTCCTTCTTCAGCTCTTCAACAAGGGAGAGATTGTAAAGCGCCGCTATGAGGGTTGGTACTGTACGCATGATGAGCGGTTCTGGACAGATAAAGACATAAAGGACGGCATCTGCCCCGACTGTGGCAGGGCGGTTGAGAAGATAGAAGAGGAGAATTATTTTTTTCTTATGTCGAAGTACCACGACAGACTCGTGACGCACATAAAGGACAATCCCGGCTATATAATGCCCGAATCAAGGAGAAACGAAGTCCTTGGATTCCTAAGGTCAAACGCCCTCGGAGATTTATGCATATCGAGACCAGCCCAGAGGCTCTCATGGGGTGTGCCTATGCCGTTTGACAATAACTATGTGACTTACGTATGGTTTGACGCCCTGATAAACTACTACTCGGCGACGCGCTATTTAAGCGGCGATAAGAAGGATTTCTGGCCAGCCACCGTTCACATAGTGGGAAAAGACATTCTGACTACCCACGCGGTGTTTTGGAGCGCTATGTTGATGGCATTGGACATACCCCTGCCTAAGCGCCTGTTCGCCCATGGGTGGTGGACTATGAAGGGGCAAAAGATGTCGAAATCTCTTGGCAACGCGGTTGACCCGTTTAAAATAATAGAAAGGTACGGGGCGGACGCGCTGAGGTATTTCCTGTTTCGCGAGGTAACGTTTGGCCTTGACGGGGATTTCTCAGAGGAGGCTCTTGTGGGAAGAATCAATACCGACCTTGCCAACGACCTTGGGAATCTGGTCAGCAGGTCATTTGCCATGCTGAATAAGTTTTTTCAAGGCAAGATACCAACTCCCGACGCAGTGGTGATCGAACTAAAAACCCTCGCTGAGGGTATTTTATTGAGCATAGCCGACCATCTCAATAACCTTGCCTTTCATAGGGCATTAGATGATATATGGACGCTCGTAACATATTTAAATAAATACATTGATACAAACAAGCCCTGGGTACTTGCCAAATCCAGCGAAACAGAGGGCAGACTGCGCACGGTTATATATTCATTAATGGAGGGCCTCAGGTTTGTGAGCCTGTACCTCTATCCGTTTATGCCGAAATCAATGGCGATGCTCTACAACCATTTAACGAATGGGGACGCCTCAATAGTAGCCCTTCCCGAAGTAAGTCAATGGGGCCTGATTGAAAAAAATATGCAGATTAAGGAGATAGAACAGATGTTTCCAAGGATTGAAGCAGAGACCGTGCGCCCCAAAACCCCTCAAGCCTCAGTGCCACCTCCGAAGGAGGAGGGCATCATAGACATCATAGACATTGCCGACTTCGCGAAGGTAAGGCTCAAGACCGCGAAGATCATTGCCGCTGAGGCCGTGAAAGGCTCAAACAAGCTCATTAGATTAACGGTTGACTCTGGCGGGGAGCGCCAGGTGGTGGCGGGCATAGGAAAGCACTACAAGCCGGAGGAGCTGCCGGGCAAGACAGTGGTTATAGTGGCAAACCTCAAGCCTGCAAAGCTCATGGGGGTTGAGTCACAGGGGATGGTGCTGGCCGCGTCTGACGCCGAAGGGCTAACGCTGATAACGGTAGACAGAGAAATCCCCCCTGGTGCGCTGGTAAAATAAAAAGAACCGCCGGAGTTATGAGGCCGTCGCCGGAACACTGAGGCCGCCAACAGGCGGCAGCCCAAACGCAATAGACAAAACATTGGCAAAACTACGGGGTGAAGGGGGGGTTACCCCCCCTTCGTCGTTAATCTTTTAAAATCCTTTAATCTTTTAAAATCCTTGTCATTCCCAGCTTCGTATGTCTTTATTTTCGCCTTCGCCGCCTTCTGCGCCGTCTGCGCCGAAGGAGTAGAGGTCGTAGTCGCCGTGGTTACCGGGGAAGACGTAGTGATAGGGGCGTTTCCATGGGTCAGACGGTACACTTTTCTTAAGATAAGGGCCGTCCCAGCCGTCAGCGCCGGGGTTTTTCTGAAGGGCGTCGAGACCTTCCTCAGTTGAGGGGAATCTTCCCGTATCTATCTTGAACTGCTCAAGGGCCTGACCGAGAAGCTCTATCTGTGCCCTGGCGGCGGATTGTTTACTTTTTCCAACCTTATTAAACATGCGCGGGGCAACCAGTGCCGCCAGAAGTCCCAGTATCAGCATGACTACCAGAAGCTCAATCAGCGTAAAGCCACGTTTGTCCTTTAATACCAGCACATCCCTCAAATTCAAACCCTACCCTCCTCTACAAGTATGGTAGCAAAAAACTATCAGAAAAATAAAGGGCTTCCCTAAAGCAGGGCGTTTCTCATCGCGTAGAGGTACCACCTCAGGTACTTGGGTGACCACTTAATTATCTTAAAGCGTGATTGGCCTTTCTCTCTGTCGTGCCAGATGGTTGGCACTTCGGCTATGCGAAATCCGGCAATGTGTGCCTTGACTACAAGCTCAAGTCCGATTTCAAAACCGCCGTCGCTCTCGATTTCAAATGTGTCAATGACCTTTCTTCTGTATAATTTATAGCTGTTTGTCGCATCATGCGTTGGAAGCCCCGCGATAACCTTTAAAGACAATCCCGCCGCTCTCGATAAATTTTTCTTTATTAACGGGCCGCCTACCTGCCCCCCGCCCTTTACATACCTTGAGCCGCACACTATGTCGCAGCCCTCTTCTATCAAACGATACATCTTGTCAACATCGGCATAATCGTCTGACATGTCTGCCATTGTCACGAGCAGACAGTCCCCGTCGGCGGTCTTCAGGCCCGTTTTTATAGCGCTTGCCACACCTCTTTCCGGGTTTCTCATAAAACTTATCGGATGCCTTCGTTCAATAAACCGCCTTGCCGCGGGCAGCGTGTCGTCCTCGTCGAAATCATAAACAAGATATATTCTGTGTGGGGTTGTGACCTTCTCGTGTATCGCGGCCAGCACCGTGGCGATGTTCTTCCCTTCATTATAAACGGGGATGATAATAGCGAGGGGCAATTCGCTCACTTGCCTATATGCCGCCTATCTCTATTTGTGCCTTAATCCACGGGATAACCTCGTCGAGGGCGGCCTCAAGCGATGTCCCGGCCTCAAAGCCTAAGACTCTTTTAGCCTTTTCCACGTTGGGAACCCTTTTTTGCACATCGTATTTAAACGGGGCATCGCATGTGTATCTAAATGGTTTATCTGTGTTAATTTTATTCCAGATCAACTCCGCCAGTTCAAGGACTGTTGTTGAGCGATTAGTTGAGATATTAAAATCCTCGCCCACCGCCTTCTGGCTCTCTATGCACAGGCGGATACCGCGCACAAGGTCACCGGCATAGGTGTAGTGGCGCAACTGGTTTCCCTTTCCGAGGATGTGAAGCGGGTCTTGCCCCTTGAGTACTTTCTGAACGAGGTCAGGGACGACATGGCTCATGGCAAGCCTGACGTTTCCGGAGAGGATTTCCTTTTCCACCTTTGCGCGTTTCTCTCCTATGCCCACCGCGTTAAATGGCCTTATTATTGTGTATGGGAGTTTGTACTGCTCATAGGCGCCCTTTGCGAAGTACTCACAGGCCAGTTTTTGAAAGCCGTACGTGGACAACGGCGGTGGGCAGTTCATCTGTTCCCCTTCAGGGGTTGGATAGGTGGTAGTGCTCTCAAACACCATAGAGGAGGAAATGACGTTTATCTTCCTGAGTTTCCTGTTTTGAAACGCCCAGATAGCGGCGTCGAACGCCGCGGCGGTTATTCTCTCGTTTTCGGCTATTAAATCATACGCCAACTCGTGAAACATCGAAATACCACCTATGATTGCCGCGATGGCCACGAATTGATCACAGTCTGAGAGCAGCTCTTTGAGCAGTTCAACATCCTTTGCGTCACCCTCGACGAAGCGGAACCCGGTGTTGGAATCGTAAGATTTTTCCACCTTGCCGTATTTTGAGAAATTGTCTATCCCGATGACTTCGTGGCCGTGTTCTAAAAGCTCGTCCACAAGGTAACCGCCCACAAACCCGGCCGAGCCGGTTACAAGAATCTTCATATCGTCTCCTTAATCTGTTTTTAAACTGTCATGTGCGGCGTTGAGCGCATATTTAATCTGGTCTATGGTTGTGGCTGCCGTGCCAACCTCTCCGACTACGATGCCCGCTGCTAAATTAGAGATTACGGCAGCATCATACATGGATGCCCCTGAGATATGAGCCAGAGTAAACGCCGCTATTACGGTATCTCCGGCACCTGTGACATCATAGACCTCTTTAGCGGCCGTTGCGATGTGATGGATTTCTTTGCCATAGAACAGGCTCATCCCCTCATCCCCGCGAGTTATTAAGACGGCGCCGCATTTAAGGTCTTTGAGGAGTTTAAGGCCTGCCTTTTCAAGGGACTGCGTGTCGCGAATTGATATGCCGGCACCTTCTGCCGCCTCTTTTTTATTTGGGGTTATGAGTGAGACCCCTTTATAGTAATGAAAATGCCCTACCTTGGGGTCAACCGCCGCGAAGAGGCCGCCTGTGGCCTTGGCCTGTTCCATCAGGAATTTAATAAGCTGGGGCGTTATGACACCTTTTTTGTAGTCAGATATGATGATGCCGTCGAATTTATCTATATTTGAGGCGATATAGCCGGTAATGCTTCTGAGGGTTTTTGCCCCAATCGGCTCGCGGTGTTCCCTATCAAAGCGCACTATCTGCTGATTATTGGCAATCACGCGTGTCTTAATGGTAGTTGGGCGGCTGTCATGGAATACGCCGGAGATATCAATCTTTTTTTCATTTAGTAGCGAGCACATAATATCGGCCTTGTGTCCGGTGCCTATTATGCCGCAGAGGCAGCAATGGCCGCCGAGTGAGGCGATGTTATTGGCGACATTTCCCGCCCCGCCGGGCAGATAAGTCTCGAACTGCACGTCAACAATCGGCACAGGGGCCTCGGGGGAGATCCTTTCGGCGTTACCCCATACGAAGTGGTCTAAAATAATATCGCCGATAACAAGGATACGCTTGCCGGCGAAATTATCAAGTATTTTATTATAATCCATCAGCTTACCGGAGCACGTCATTCTATGGAAAATAACACTACAAGGTTTTTAATGTCAATAGGGAGTCTCTGTAAAGAAAGAAAAATACCGTGTGGATATGATATAATACCGAGTGAAGGGGATAACGCTGACAGTGAGATTTAAAAAAAAAGGAGACCACGATTATGAGTTTTAAAGAAGCGGTTGAATCTGGTAAATTTGTCGTTACGGCCGAGGTTGGACCCCCGAAGGGCACCGATATAGCAACGATGATACACGACATGCACATACTTAAAGGCAAGATAGACGCGGTAAATGTTACAGACAACCAGTCTGCCGTGATGAGGATATGTTCGCTTGCCGTATGTAAAATAGCAATGGAACAGGGGCTTGAGCCTATTCTTCAGATGACCTGCCGCGACAGAAACCGCATAGCGCTGCAGTCAGACCTGCTTGGCGCGTCGGTGCTTGGCATTCACAATGTCCTATGTATGACCGGCGACCATGTTACGGCGGGCGACCAGAAGGGCGCGAAGTCTGTCTATGACATTGAGTCTGTGCAGCTCCTTCAGCTCGTTGACTCCATGAACAAGGGCAAGGACATGTCTGGAAACGAAATGAAGGGGGCGACGAGTTTTTTTCAGGGCGCGGTAGTCACGCCGGAGTCAAATCCTCTTGAACCGCAGTTGATGAAGTTCGAGAAGAAGGTCAGGGCGGGTGCGAATTTCTTCCAGACGCAGGCCATCTACGACATTGAGAAGTTTAAGAGTTTTATGGCCTTTGCCAGAGAGAAAAACGCGCGGGTGATGGCCGGACTCGTGGTGTTAAAAAGTGTCGGCATGGCTAATTTTTTAAATAACAACGTACCCGGCATAAAGGTCCCGGCGGAGTTGATAGCCGAGCTAAAGGCGGCGGGCAAAGAGAAGGCACTCGACACGGGGATGAGCATCACGGCGAGGCATATTAAGCAGCTCAAGGAAGAGAAAATCTGTGACGGTGTGCATATAATGGCCATCGGCATGGAGGACAAAGTCCCTGAGATTCTTCACAGGGCGGGGCTGTTATAAAAAAAATGCCAAGGGCGACGATACAGCATTTCAGGGATAAGAAACAAAAGGGGCAGAAGCTCACGCTGATAACGGCCTATGACTATACGTTTGGGCGCATAGTGGATGAGGTCGGCTTTGACGGCGTGTTAGTTGGAGATTCCCTCGCTATGGTGGTGCAGGGGCTTGACAACACGCTGCCTGTGACGATGGATGAGATGCTCTATCATACGAGGCTCGTGTCCAGAGCGGTTGAGAAATCTATGGTAATAGGGGATATGCCCTTTATGTCGTATCAGGTTTCGGTTGAGGAAGCGGTTAGAAACGCGGCCAGATTTGTGAAGGAATCCGGCGCCCAGGCGATCAAAATAGAGGGCGGCAGAGAGATAGTCCCTCAGGTCAGGGCGATAGTGCGTGCCGAGATACCCGTGATGGCGCACATAGGGCTTACCCCGCAGGCTATATACAGGATGGGCGGCTACAAGGTGCAGGGTAAGACTGAGGAGGCGGGCAGGATTTTAATAGATGACGCCAAAAGACTTGAGGACGCGGGGGCGTTCAGCATAGTGCTTGAGGCGATGCCCGGCGCGTTGGCCAGTCAGATAACCAGCTCCCTATCCATTGCCACAATCGGCATAGGGGCCGGTTCTGGCTGCGATGGACAAATCCTCGTGCTTCATGACGTGCTGGGGCTTTTTGAGAGGTTTGTCCCAAAATTCGTAAAGCGATACGCCAATTTAAAAGGCGAGACCCTCAACGCCCTGAAACAGTATAAAGAGGAAGTAGAACAAGGGATTTTCCCTTCCACCAAAGAGAGTTTCAGTTAGGAATGACGCTATGGGTGAGACAAAACTAAAGGTAATGCTGTTAAGACATACCCCTGAGCCTGAGGAATTAGTGGCAATGGCCGCCAAGCTCTGCTACAGCCCTTCGGACATAGAGGGGTTGAAGAAAAAGATAACAAAAAAGGACCAGCGCGGTTTTATACAAAAACTAATGGATATGGGACACCTCAGCCCAATAGAGCACTCCTCGTTTACATTTGCCATTGAGGGCATATCGCGGGCGTGTTCGCACCAGTTAGTGCGCCACAGGCTGGCCTCCTATAGCCAGCAGTCCCAGCGATATGTCTCTATGAAAACGGGCGAAGACGACTCATTAGACTACATAGTGCCGCCGTCTATCAGCTCGGACAATGTCCTTAAGAAGATATTTGATGACTTTATGAAAGAGGCACACTCCGCCTATGCACAAATATCAAAAAGATTGAATGAACTAGGCTATGAAGGCGAATCCGGCAATCAGGACGCACGGTTTGTGCTTCCAAACGCCTGCGAGACCAAGATAATCGTAACCATGAACGCCCGCGAACTGCTGCATTTTTTCCGGCAGCGCTGCTGCAATCGGGCGCAGTGGGAAATCCACGGCGTGGCAGACGAGATGCTCCGGCTTGTGCAGACGGTATCCCCGACGATTTTCTCAACGGCCGGCCCTGACTGCGTAAGCGGCAACTGTGCCGAGGGCGTGATGACCTGCGGCAAGTTAACAGAGGTTCGCAGCAAATACAGGATATCGCAGTAAAATGTAATAACTATTTATAACCCGGCTCAGATAGAAATCATCTTATTCCATTTCTAAATCATACCTACAATAATATATTTTATCTCACTCCGCAACAAAAAATTGTCATCACCCTTCTTGTCTTGTCGTCATTCCGGCTTGTCCGGAATCGTATTTGGCTTGAGGATGTGCTGAGACAGATTCCGGACAAGCCGGAATGACAGACTAAGATACTTCATAAATACGCTAATCACTGATTATTAATGCACATATGATTTAAAAATAGAATTACTTATACGATTTACTTATCTGTTCGCAACTTAGTATTACTGAGGCCCCGTCCCGATAGACATCTGGAGCGTTACCTGGTTCATATGTTCTTTTGTCTTGAATGTGAGGTAGTCCTTCTTGTCCAGTTTGTCCAGCTCGTAAAGCTGTTTCTTGTAGCGGCCCGCAATATCGTACCACTCGCTGATTCTCATGTTGAAACGACTTTCTTCGGAATAGCACAACGTATTCATGAAGGACAGGATAGCGAAATAGTACCGAACGGCGTTGCGCTCAATTGCGCCCCGAGGCCCGCCGATATAGACTGGTTTGCCGTTTTTGTCTGTTCCGGCCACCGTGAACCCTACTTTGGTCCGGCCAAGGGTCAGGAAATAGATTTTTTCCGCGAAGCGAAGTAAAGCACTGTCGCTGTATTCATAACTGACGTGGACAAAAGTCCTTCCCTCATCAAGTTGCAGGGCCTCGAACCTCATCTTGTGGTCCTTCGTGCTGAAAGGGCCTGTCTCGGCATTGAAAGTGATATCCAGATACCCCTGCTGCTCAACGTTCCGGTAGTGGTAAACGACTCTG
This sequence comes from Nitrospirota bacterium, assembly GCA_015233685.1. GTDB lineage: Bacteria > Nitrospirota > Thermodesulfovibrionia > Thermodesulfovibrionales > Magnetobacteriaceae > Magnetominusculus > Magnetominusculus dajiuhuensis. The sequence continues at coordinate 20,589 of JADFXF010000017.1, forward strand.
TCCGTTTTCTCCGGAGGTTGATAGACTTCGCTGCCGATGTAAAAGGTCAGCAGCCAGGTCCCCGGCAGTTCCTTGTAGGTGCACGCCTTGACATTAGTATGGAGGGATGCGATATCGCACCAGTTTGCCGGCTCCTTTAGCTCATTGATAACGCTGTCGAAGGAATAATCGAATATCCCGTAGACATCCACATGCACTCTGTTGCCTCGCTCAAAAGACTCCAGAAAGAGAGGAAAGCCAAAACTATTTGTCTCCAATTGGGCTATGTTCCTGTGGTAGGTGTCAAGCAGGATGTCTTGTCCCTGCCGGGCATTTTCAACCGCTGAGGCGCAACCGGCAGAAAAAATAATCATAACCACGACCATGAACAGGAAGTATTCCAAAGGATTTCCGATTCTTTGCATTTGATTCACTCCTTTACCGTAGAATATCAACTCTGCGGCGACGTGTTACAGCATATGGGAAAATAAGTGCGCAAACCACTCCCTGATCCTTGGGATCAAGGGTCTTTCTTTCCACTCTTGCAGTTTAATCTCGTTGGAGTCCCTGATATCACTGGCAAACAGCTCCTCCAGTTCGTCGGCAAACTCGTGACTCAGTATAACCGCATTCACCTCGTCATCGTTTAACAAGCTCCAGTAGTCCATGTTGGTAGAGCCGACGGTAGACCAGACGCCGTCAATCACCGCAGTTTTCGCATGTAGCAGGGCGTTGCGGCGTCCAAATATCTTCACCCCCGATTTCAAGAGCGCGGAGTAATTATACCGCGCCGCATATGAGGCCGTCGGAGAATCGCTGATTGTTGGAAGAACAAGCTTTACGTCAACACCACGCTTTGCGGCATCAATGAAGGCATCCAGTGTTTGGCTGTCTGGGACAAAATAGGCATTCGTCATATGAATCGAGTGCTCTGCAAAAGTGATGGCAGCCACATAGACGATAAAAGTTGTCCTGTTACTCTGTCCCGGCGTGCTGCCAACCACCCGCACCAGGACATTGCCCTCTTGCTTCAGGGCAGGGAAGTAGTTCCGTTGCGAGAGTTCCGGACCCTTTTGTTTCTGCCAGGTATCAATAAAGAGTTTTTGCAACTCAGCCACCGCGGTGCCTTCGATTTGAACGTCCGTATCACGCCAGGGCATTTGTCCACCTTTGATAACGCCCCTGCCGGAAAGACTGCTTGAGTATAGCGAACTGATATTGATACCCCCCATAATAGCGACTTTGCCGTCAATAATCAAAATCTTTCGGTGGTCTGGATGCAGGAGCCAGTTACTGTGGGCCTTAAACGGGTTTACCGAATTGAATTCGACCACCTGAATGCCGCCGTCACGCAAGCGCTGGAAAAAAGCGGCGGAAGTATTTGAACTGCCGATGCTGTCATAGATGAGATTTACCTGAACACCCTCGGCCTGTTTTTGCAACAATATATCGGCAAATTTGCGGCCAGTCTCATCCTCTTCAATGATAAATGTTTCAAAGTTGATGTGGTCTTTGGCATCCTGTATCGCTTTGAACATTGCGGCATAGGTAGGCAGGCCATTAGCGAGCAGAGTGACTTTGTTCCCCTTGGTCAGCGGGCTTTCGGTTACTAATTCTACGATGGCATTGTGACGTTCCAAAATGTCCGTAGGGTTGACTGAGCTTTTCAGCCGTTGCAGGATGGCCTTGCTTTTTTCGGGAGATAACAGGCCTTTTGACGCCATGATTTGATAAGAGTTGTCCTCAGTCAGCGACTCCTTAATCATTTCAGTAACGTTCGGCAACGTAGCACATCCATTGCTGAGGCTGAAAATGAATGACAACAGTATGAACAAACAGAAACGCTTGACAACCGGCATAAGCTAGTATATAAGAAAATACATTAAATGTCAACGCTACGGGGAAATCTATTACTAATAAGTGCATAAGTAAGTAGATATTGTTACGCAGCGTATTGCAATTTACGATGCAAAAAAAACTGCGAATTATATCTGGCTATACAAAATATCTCGGAGAAATGGACTCAACCACAAAGAAATTGTGGTCAAACAATTTCTCAGCTTGCTATTTTCTTCAAAGGGAGGTTAGAATTGGACTTAGACGTCAAGGGCTAAAATCGGGCCTGAAACAGTTTAGTTAACAGACCCGAATAAGATGGCTAATATCACTAAGACAGGAGGGTTGGACAATGACAATCGGGTTTTTGATAACAAGAGACGGTTATAAAGACGACATAATCGGCCTGACAAAGGCAGCCGTCAAAAAAGGGTTAAACGTTATCCTTTTTATGATGGACGACGGCACGAGGCATTCTCAGGACAAGGACATCGTGGCGCTGATGGGTTTAAACGGTGTGACGATGAGCCTCTGCGACCATAGCGCGAAGCTTAGGAACGTCACCGAAATCCCTAAGGAATGCGCGGCTGGAAGCCAGTACCAGAACTCTGTTATGAATCAGGACGCCGACAAGGTAATCTTAATATAACACAAAGCTAAGGAGAACTATATGCCGAAAAAGATAGCAGTGCTGGTAAGAGACAGACAGGGCGAGGCCCTCAGAATGAGCGTTGGCATAACCGTTATGGACGACATCATAGACGTATTCATTCTGGACAAGAAAATAGAGCCTGGCGAGGAAAACGACATGAACCTTGACATGATAAAGGAAATGGAATTGTCGTTGTGTACGAATGTCAGGGATTACGAGGGAATAGAGTACTGTTCCACCGAGGCAATCGCCAAAAAACTCCTCGACTACGACAACATCCTTGCCTACTAGGGAAATCAAAAAGGAGGTAACATGACAAAAGTCCTATTCTTACTGAAGCAGGAACCGGACAAAACTGCTCAGACTATAATAGAGGTACAAAAGACGCTGGCCGATGTGACGGTCATTGATATGAGAACCGATAAAGACTACGACAAGATAATCGGTGAGGTCGTCGCAAGCGATAAAATCATTACGTGGTAATATAAATCCAGGAGAGGGGGCGTGAAACTGCGCCCCCTATGCTGACCCTGGATATAGGGAAATTGAGCTTAGAAAGAAAATATTTCTTGCATTTTATTATTATTTATAGTATGATTACCCCGAACTGCGCCACCCGTATATAAGGACAACGGCACTGATTGGGCTGGGTTTGTCCGGCGCGGTGGTGGGGTGAAGGCTGTTTGGCTTACTAGACCTAAATTTATTAGGCCTAAACTTATTAGGTTATACGTCAGATTAACTTCGGGAGGTAGGGCTATATGAGTAAAGTGGAACTGATAGAGAAGGTGGCAAAGGATGCAAACTTGTCAAAAGCAGATGCCGGCAGGGCACTTGACGCAGCTATTGCGGCCATCATTGACACATTGAAACACGGACAGAAACTGACCCTCGTAGGGTTCGGTACGTTTTCAGTTTCGTTGAGAAAGGCAAGAGATGGCCGTAACCCCAGAACAGGCGACGTAATTAAGATACCTGCGGCCAGCGTTCCAAAGTTTGTCCCCGGCCTGGCGTTTAAAGAAGCGGTAAATAAAAAGTAGTCTGTCTAAGTGTGAGACCATAATTGGTGAACTGTAGGCTTGTGTTTGTGTGTTTGGTGCTTCTGTTGTCGGTACACGGCGTAGCTCTTGCTGCGGACGAAGCTGCCCCACCAGACGGTGTAGTCGGCGAAGGGCCGGTCGGTGAAGGATTGCCGGTCAATAGGTCTGAAACCTCAGTAGTTAAGCCGGGCAGTCGCAGTACGCTGGAGGCGTACCTATTCAAATCGGGCGGGTTTATTGCGGATAAGCTGCAGGTTTACGGAAGGGTTGTGGCGGCACCGGCGCCAAGCTCTGATCGCATCCTCTTTGGCAAAAACGACTATGTCTATGTGGATATCAGCCAGGACTACGCAGACCAGTACTCAGATTACTACATCGTCGAGATAGGTGATAAGGTCAAACATCCAAAGACCGGTAAAAACATGGGGAAGCTAATCACAATTATTGGGCAACTGCGATTAATAGGCCAGGAGGCCGGTTATAAAAAGGCGCTCATCACCGATTCAACCAGAGAGATAGTCCTCAAGCAGCCGATTATCCCCGCTTATGTCTTCCAGCGCCCGGAGGACAGCGAGACTGTCAAGCCAGGCATCAACGGTTTGATAATGAAAGTTATGCCGTTGCATTTACTTGGTGCCCAGTACCAAATCCTCTACGTAGATAAAGGGACTGACGACGGCCTGAGGTCCGGCGATATGTTCACGGTCATGTCAACCACAAAACCCATATCGCCTATTGGAAAGATAAAAATACTCTCCACACAGAAAAATACCGCAACAGCATATGTCATCGAATCCAAGACATCAATTTTCGTAGGCGATACCTTTTAGTTAGAAATGCCAGATAATCAGGACAAATATGACCTGTCGTTTTTTGATATAACTGGCAACTGCAACTTAAGATGCCCGTTTTGTATAAACGACTGGTCAACGATAAGCGGCAACGTACCAGTTAGCGAAAAGACGTTTGGGAAGATATTGACGCTCCTGCCGCTTTTAAATAGTTTTTACCTGTCCTGTTATTTTGAACCGACAATTCATCCTGATTTCAGCTCAATAATTAAAATGATACCCGATGAGCACAGGAAAAAGGTCTTGTTTACGACAAATTTATCAAGAAAACTCTCAGACGACGTAATAGAAGGGTTGAGCAACAGCGGCTTTAACTATATAAATATATCATTGGATTCTCTGAATCCCCAGGTATTTGAGAGCCTGCGCAAGGGGGCGCGGTTTGATGTGTTCTATGACAACCTCAGATGCCTGACAGATGCCTTTTCCGCAAATCCCAACGCCCCCCCACTTAGATACATAACCATTCTGAACAGGCACAATGTTGATGAGATACCAAAGTTGATAGAGGACTGCGCGACTAATTACCTTTCTACGATGAATGAACTAAGGACATTTGTCCCGATGCCGCACATCAACAAGGACTGGATAAAAGACAATGAAATAACAGAAGACAGGCGCAACACCCTGTGGGAGACCCTGTACGAATTTCCTCATAAGTGGATGTATGTGGATTACGGCAAAAAATCTGAATACGACGAATTCTTTGATTCATTGGAAGACCCTAAGAAGAAAAAGATTTACTTCCTGCCGCCGTTTACAGGACTGCGAATCTCCTCGGAAGGAATCGTGGAACTCACCCACATGGGTATCGAATCAAAGTATGACATAAATAAGATGGACGACCCCTATGGCATGTTTAAGGAAATACTGGCGCTCCATCATCTTGACGTGGAAAGGGCGGGGGAGATAAAAAATCTTCATTGTGAGAAACTGAGCATCATGAAAGAAAAAGATAGTGTAATAGACAATATAACGTCCGAAAAAAATGCCGCAATCCGACAAAGGGACGATTCCATCTGCAATTTGACGAACGAAAGAAACGCCCTTACCGAGGAAAAACACACGCTGACTGCCGAAAAAGACGGCCTTACAGACGAACTTGCCACGGTCAAGGCGACATATTTCTATATGCTTTCGCAAAAGGACATGGCCGGCGTATGGAGAAAATTCAGGCACTCGGCTGGAAAACTCCTTTTTAAGAATAACCCGAAACTAAAAAATCATATAAAGAAGACCTTAAGAATCGGCAAGTGAGACCACCCGTGCGAGTTTCCTTCATTATCCCGAACTGGAACCACAAACAGCTCCTTGATGAGTGTATCACATCTATAAAGGCATTAACGGGGGATTTTGAAAAGGAGATAATAGTTATAGACAATGCCTCAGAAGACGGCAGCGCCGCGTTTGTCAAAGACGCACATCCCGACGTAATTTTACATCGCGGCCAGAGCAATGTTGGTTACGCAAAGGCAACCAATATTGGGGTGTCGTTGTCGGGTGGACAGATGATTTTTCTGTTAAACAATGACGTAAGACTCTTTCCGGACTGCCTGCAAAGGCTGTATGACTGCATAGAAGACAACCCGCGTGCCGGGGCGGCTGCCCCGCTTTTGTACTATCCGGACGGCAGATTTCAGATCTCATGTCGGCGTTTCCCGTCGCCCGCGGCATTGGTTTTGGAGCAATTTGGCGTGTTCAGGCTCGGTAGGTTCAGGAAATGGAAGCTGACGCAGGAGGAACACCACTGCTCAGGTGAAGTGCCCCAGCCCATGGCCTCAGCTCTCCTTATAAAAAGGGAGTGCTGGGATGAGGTCGGTGCGTTGGATGAGGACTTTCCTATCTTTTTTAACGATGTTGACTGGTGTTACCGGCTGTACAAGGATACAAAGTTTACGATTGCCCTCTGCCATGGCGCAATGGCAATTCACCACGAAGGCGTCTCGGTAAACCGCCTTGGATTCAGGAAGAAGATAAACTTTTACAGGGGACTTTTCAGTTTTTATAAAAAACACTACCTCATAAGACGGAATTAGTGGAAAGAAAGGCCAGCGTTTGGTTATAATCCATTAGCAGTTTTTTTTTACTAATGGGAGGCGGCAATGAAAAAGATAGCGGTAACCGAGACATATGAAGACGGGCAGGCAATCATAAAAGAAGGTACGCACGGCGAAGGCACCTATGTGATAATGTCCGGGCAGGTGGCTATAAAGGTAAAGATTGACAACGTGGTCATAACGATAACAGAGTTAGAAAAAGGGGACATCTTCGGGCACATGAGTTTAATTGACAGGCAGCCGCGTTCGGCCTCCGCTGTGGCTGTTGGACAGGTGAAGGTGGGGCTTTTCGACAAGGACTATCTAGACTCCGAAATAAACCAGACCTCCGAGGATTTTCGAATAATCCTCAGGGCACTGGTTGACAGACTAAGAAATACGACTACTAAATATACCAATCTCTGCATTAAACATTATAAGCTGACGGGGTCAATAGAATAAAAGGATTAACGACGAAGGGGGGGTAACCCCCCCTTCACCCCGTAAATCTCGCCACGTTTTGTCTGTTAAATTTGGGCTGCCGCCCGTTGGCGGCTTCCGTATTTCCGCTAAAGGCTGCGTCGCTGTCAATTCATGCTTTTTTTAACGACCAACACCGCACACATGCTAAGGGCGATTACCCTTTCCGCAACGCTGCCCATGAAGACACTGGCAAGCCCTGTGCTGCCATAGTTGCCCATGATAATAATATCGGCCCCCATCTCTAAGGAGGCATTGACCAATGTCTTATACGGCTGCCCTACAAGCGGAAATGTCTCTACTTTTACCCCTTTGGCCTTGGCCTTGGCTTCTATTTTGCTCAAGATGTCTGTTGCCTGGCTTAACTTGCTTTTGTCGGAGACAACGGACACGGCTATTAGTGTCTTTACGGTCGGACAGCGGCTTGCCATATCTATGGCCTCGTCCACCGCGCCTTCACTTTGTTGGGAGCCGTCTGAGGCCAGCAGCAATGTCTCCCCCCTGAGCTGCGTATCCCTGGGGACTACAAGCACCTTTGACGAGGTGCTGGCTATTACTTTTGCCGTTACGCTGCCCATGATGAATTTCTTTAAGCCCGTCATGCCCCGCCGCCCCATGATGATGATATCGGTCTTTTGCCTTTCCGCCTCCTCTGTTATTGCCTCATATACCCGCTCGGCGCGCTTTATCGTCGTCGTGCATTCCACGTTATTCATGGCGGCCTCATCTCTTACCGCCTCAAGCTCCTCCCCGACCAATTTAATCATATCAGCCGAGTAATCAAACCCCATGCTCTCATAGGCGGGATTTATTTCAAGTACCCTTATGAGCCTCAACGAGGTGTTACACTCGCGGGAAAACGCTATTGCCTCTCTTACCGCGCCCTTGCTGAAGGCCGACCCGTCTGTTGCCAGCAGGATTGACCTGGCCTCTCCCATCATCTTCGCCTTGTATCTTTCTTTGATGTCTATGTTGTCCGGCATATTGCCCTCCTCTGTGGGTTAAAGGTTATCATTCCTTGGCCTGGTCTGTCTCTTCAAGCGCGGAAATTGGATAAAGCTGCCCGTTCATCGCGTTAATGACCCTCCTGGGCGCCATAATGGCCGCAAGCAGCATTCTTTTGGCAATCCCTATTACCGGGGTTACCATGTATCCGGTTATTAGGGCAATTATTATGGCAAGCAACCCATAGACCCCGCCGTGGTTCATAGCTATATCCGATATTTCACGCACTACCCCGACAGGTTCAATCAGAACATCGTCAGACACCGTTTGCACTACCGAGCGGTTTTTAACCGCGTAAACAGCCACCTCATAGCGGCCAATCGGCACCTGGTAGGGCATTTTCACAGTCAACCAAAAGGAGTTATTTCCATCTTTCAACGGCATAAGAATAACCTTATTGCCAACTTTATTGTCAGGGGCAGAATATAGTTTACCGGCCTCCTTCACCTTTATGAATTCCCTGAAGAGGGCATCCTTATCGCTGGTGCCACTGATTCCAACACTGCTCTGGAGTGCTTCGTACCCAAGCGAATATTTATTTCTTTCGGCCACTGGCAAAATGCCGTCTATGTCAGCAGAGCTATACAGCATGTAGACGCTGTTGACTTTTGCCACATCAACTTTGTCCTTATTCATCCAAAACAGGTGGAAGAATTTCTCTTTGACCATAAACGATTCATTCTCAAGGGGAGAGGTGATTTTCACTATCACGTCCTCACCGCTTGCAACAGTGCCGGTTATCTTTAAGGCATTACCCTTGTAGAAGGCAGTTATGGGAATCATCTTTTTATCCAAACTAAGAGTAAGAGCCGCGTTGGCGTGATTTACACTCAGCAGTAAAACAAGGACAGTTAACAGTGTTTTTAGTAGGTTACCCATTATTATTTTCCTCCACATTATTTATTTACCTCCAAATGAATATGCCAGAAGCAAAGACGGCCTCGACATAAGTTCAAACAGTATTTTAACGCCTACTGATAGTATTAACAACGCAAGGAGTACCTTAAGCTGCTCAGTATTAAGTTTTTCACTGAACATAGTGCCTATGTAGGCCCCTACGCTTGACCCTGTCAGCATAACCAGGGCCAACACAAAGTCAACCGTATGATTTGTGTAGGACTGAAGAAAGGTTACCTCAATTACGGTAAAGAGTATCTGAAACACACTTGTTCCGATTATCACCCTCATTGGCATCTTCAGGATGTAAAGCATGATGGGAACCATGATAAACCCACCGCCCACGCCCATTATGGCAGCCAGTACGCCCACTAATATCCCGATAAGCACAGGTAAAATTGCCGAATGCCGCACTCCTGATTTTGCAAACTCCATTTGAAAGGGAAGGCTCCCCATCAGTCTGGAACAGGCGGACTGCCGCACACTGCCCTCATGGCCTTTATCGGGGCTTTTTTTCTTTAAACTCTCACCAAGCATAATCCCGCCAACGGTGAACGGCAGCAGGACATAGGTAAGCTTAATGACGAAATCAATATTCCCCATCGCGTTTAAAACCTTGACCACCTGAACTCCAAGCCCGCCACCCAGAAAGCTGCCCGCCAGCAGGTATAACCCCATTTTCATATCAACATTTCCAAGCTTCCAGTGCGTCAGCGTTGCCGAGGTTGAAGCCGCTACCATCTGATTTGCGCCACTTGCCGCCGCCACCGTCGGTGGTATCCCGAACATCATAAGCACGGGGGTAATAAGAAACCCGCCGCCTACGCCAAAAAGCCCCGAGAGCAACCCGATACCCGTCCCTATAGAGAGCATTATCATCAGATTTATCGAGGTGTGCGCTACCGGTAAATATATGTTCATCCTTAATTGCCTCCTTTAGTCGTGAATATACTTTAGTCGTGAATATAGAATTAGCTGTTTGAGTACGCCCTGTCATCTGTCATCAGGGGTATCTCATCAAACGCAACCTTGCTATCGGCAGCGGAGTTTTTGGAGACGCGCCACCTCCCCTTCTCTGAGCCACCGTTAAGGAGCGTCTCTCTTGCGATATCCACTCTCATCTCGGCAATAGCCGCGGCCTCAAGGTGTTTGTTAACCTCACTTAACAGCTTCTTTATCTTACCCATGTTGTGCCTCCTTTTCGGCTTTTGCCCCGCACTGGCGCAACATCGCGGGTTCGATACTGCCATACGGGAACCGAAACTTCTTTCAGAATTTTTCTAAGGTCAAAGACCTTATTGATATTCAACGCGGGGCTAAGTAAAACCATGATCAACCCCTTTTTGCTGTTAATATTGTCTTTGAGCGCGAGGATGCGCGATCTGGTGTATAACTCGACGGTGACCTCAAAGTTGTAGTTCCTGCCCGTGCTTATAATGGTGTCAAGGGCGTGAGCCGCGTTCGATTTGCCTTGCAGATACGGTCGTAACGAACAGTCGTCACAAATTATCACAATATCAAGCGCGTTCGATATACTGATAGCAAACCCCATCATGTAGGCGAGGGATTCGTCCGCTGCCCCCTGTTCGTTTGTTATAATCACCAGCCTTCGATTTATCGTTCCATACGTTCTCATCATAGACGTATAATCTCATAAATCGTG
>JADFXF010000018.1 GCA_015233685.1 Nitrospirota bacterium
CTCAAGCGGCCTTTCTGATGACGAGATAAAAAAGATGGTCAAAGACGCCGAGGCACACGCCGAAGAGGACAGGAAAAAGAAAGAGCTTGTGACCGTCAGAAACGAGGCCGACGCACTGGTATACGCGGTTGAGAAATCACTGAAAGAATATGGGGATAAGGTCACACCGGCCGAAAAGGCAGAGGCAGAGGAGGCGCTTAAACGCCTGAAGGATATGAAGGACACCGCCACTGACCCCGAGGAGTTAAAAAAGGCGGTTGAGGCCCTTACAACGGTATCTCATAAATTTGCTGAGCATATATATAAGGACGCGGCGGCAAAGTCAGCCTCCGAACAGGGACAGCAGCCGGGAGGAGAAGGCGGCCAACAAAAGGCTGGAGGCCCTGAGGAGGAAGTAGTAGAGGCTGAATTTGAAGACGTAGATAAAAACAAGAAACAGTAATGAAAGACTACTATAACATACTAGAGGTGGAGCGTGGTGCATCGCCCGATGAGCTAAAAAGTGCTTACCGGAAGATGGCCTTAAAATATCACCCTGACCGCAACTCAGGCAATAAAGAGGCCGAGGAGAAGTTTAAAGAGGTAAACGAGGCATACTCGTGCCTGAGCGACGCCAAAAAGCGCGCCCATTATGACAGATTCGGCACAATGGAAGGGATGCAAGGCATGGGTGGCGGCGGGGGCGGGGCTGATTTTGGATTTGGCGCTTTCACTGATATATTCGATGATTTTCTTGGGGATATTTTCGGTGGAGGCGGCGGGCAGAGGAGGCCGCGTTCAAGGCGTGGCGCTGACCAGCGTTTTGACATGGATATTACGCTTATGGAGGCGGCCTTTGGTGTGGAGAAGAAAATCTCTATCCCCCGAATGGAGAGTTGCGATAAGTGTGGCGGCAGCGGTTCGGCAAGTGGCAAGGCGCCTCAGACGTGCCAGCAGTGCAATGGAAATGGGCAGGTGCGTTTTCAGCAGGGGTTTTTTGCCGTAAGCAGGACATGCGGCAAGTGTGGCGGGGCGGGTGTGGTGGTTGCAGACCCGTGCGGTGAGTGTGGCGGCAGCGGCAGGACGAAGAAGGTGCGAAACCTGGCGGTAAAGATTCCTGCCGGCATTGACGCCAATACGCGTCTTAAGATGACAGCAGAGGGAGAGTCCGGGGAGCGTGGGGCGCCTCCCGGCGATTTATACATATTTGTAAACGTAATAGAGCACCCGTTTTTTAAACGCCACGAAAGGGACATATACTGTGAAATCCCAATCAGCTATCCAACAGCGGTCCTCGGCGGCGAGATAGAGGTTCCCACTCTGAAGGGTGTGTCGAAGCTAAAAATCCCGCAATCTACGCAGTCGGGCGAGCAGTTTAAGCTAAGGGGGGAGGGTGTGCCGCGTGTGGGTGGTGGTGCCCGTGGCGACCAAATTGTGAAGGTCTACATAGGCATCCCAAAGAAGATAACCCCCCGCCAGCGCGAGATCCTTGAAGAGTATGCCAGTATCAGCGGCGACGACGTACAAAAGACATTCAGGGAAAAACTGAAAGAGATGTTTTCGGGCTAAAGTACGGTTTTCCTGTTTGATGCCAAATGTCTTCGTAGAATCCTCTGCAATACAGGGTGTAACGGCGGCCATCACTGGTGAGACCGCAAGATATATCCTCACTGTGCTTAGGTATAAGACCGGCGGCGAGCTGTTCGTGTTTGATGAAAGGGGCCGGTTTTTTAAGGGCATAATAACCTCATGCGCCAAAAACGCGGTACATCTGTCCATCACCCCGCACTATCCGCCTATGACTGAATCACCGCTTTCGATAACGCTTTGCCAGGGCATGTTAAAGGGTTCTAAGATGGATTTAGTGGTTCAAAAGGCCGTCGAACTTGGGGTTAAGAGGATAATCCCGCTGGTAACAACCCGCACACAACTCGGCTACACGAGAAAGATAGACAGATGGAAAAAGATAGCCATAGAGGCGGCGCGGCAGTCGGGGAGGGTTATTGTCCCTGAAATATCAGAGGCCATGGATTTCCATGAGTTGACACAATCAATACAAGCAGCAGGCGCCACAGCCATCATGTTTTACGAAGGCGGCGGCAAGGGGCTGAAAGAGATTCAAAACTTAGAAATAAAAGAACAGACAATCTACGCGATAACCGGCCCCGAAGGGGGTTTTATGTCTGAAGAGGTCAAGCGTGCGGAGTTCTCAGGCGCACAAATCGTAACGCTGGGAAGCAGGATATTAAGGGCGGAGACAGCGGCCATAGCGGCGATGACACTGATACAGTTTGTGTTTGGCGATATGGGTGACAGCCGGGAATTTTCCGATTAATCTCAGAAAAATAAATAAATGGCACGGCAGACAGGGCAAACGCACTATGTATTTTTTTGCCTGTCATTCCTGCGAAAGCAGGAATCCAGTCTTCTAAGAATGAGAAATGACAGCACCTTTGTGCCCCTGCAAGGATGACACGAGAGAGCAAAAGACTGAAAAAAACGTTTTGACCGCATTTTGGCATAAGAACTGGATTCCTGCTTTCGCAGGAATGACAGACTTAGGGCATTTGAATGCTATATTTTGAATTAGTCTGGTTCTGAAATAACAACAAAACGCATATAGTGCGTTTGCCATGGCACGGCAGAGCGGGAGATATTAGAATTTCAGGCATTATGCTATAATATGGAGTAGGTGGGGGTCTTTGATGCCGAACAGTATTTATGCTAATAGTAAAATCAATAAATAGAGTTCCTATACGGCTTACGATAGAGAGGTGGAATCATATTGTGAAGAGACATCCTGAGCTTAATGAACAAAAGAATATGGTGGCACAATGTATTGTTTCGCCGGATTTAATACAAAACGGTGACTTTGGAGAGCTTATAGCAATTAAGTTTTATAAAAATACTCCAATGACGTCGAAATATTTAGCCGTAGTGTATAAAGAAACAAACCAGGACGATGGTTTTATAATAACGGCTTATTATACGAGCAGATATTCTGATAGGAGGATTACGATATGGAAACGATAAAGATACTTGAGAAAAAAGAGAATCTTAATTGGGATTATGATGATGAGGCTGATGTGCTTTATATAAGTGTTGGAGAGCCTAAGAGGGCCCTTGGGATTGATATTGGTGAAGGGGTAATAATGAGGTATATGGAAGACACAAGCGAACTGGTGGGATTGACTATAATAGGAATCAAAGAACGTTTTCTTCGTGGGGTAAAAGCCAATTAATACTGCTGTACCGGCTAATACGTTATGGCACGATTCGGTGTACCGATAACTAACTGGTTCTATTCAACGGATGTTCCCCCGACAAAACAACGTATGTGTGCGTATTTAAAGGATAATTCAAAAAAGCCTAGTGGCTACATTGGCTATCCTTTAAAATCAACTACTTGAGTGTAACAAATATTCCCCCAAAAAGTAAAATATTACACAGCGCCAAATCATAATTCTAACGTGTAGTCACTACGAAAAAATTACCCTTGACATATTTATTTCTTCTCGCTATAATTAAGCAGTTGATTTTGAAGGATATTAAATGTAGCCACTTGGCATTTTAAAAATATCCTTTAAAATCATGCAGATATATGGTTTTCTCAGGGGAACATCCGATTCAACTTTCTGTTTTCTAATCATTGTTTATCGCTTGTCTTTAATGAGCCTCGGCTGATTGCCCGTGCAATGGCATATATAACTCCATAGATAAACAATGGTATGGAAATTATATTTTCCCAAAGACGCAGAGGTTGCGCTGGTTGAATATGTGTATTGCTGCCTGAGGGTGTCGGCTCTGAATTTCCGTGAATCGGGGTTGGCGGAGTTTCCACTGACAGGGCGATGTTCCTGAGGTATTTTAGAGCGACACGCGTTAAAAAAATTCGCTTGACGGTTAAGTCATGTTTTAGTATCTTAAATGCCCCGGAATTTAAACCATTTTCGGTAAGCTCAATGAACATTTGAAGTGGGCACAGATAGCCCTCCAATACCTTTTCCATTTCTAACGTATTGGCAAACGCCCGTAACAGGTTATGGCCTTTTTTCTTTAAAGACAAAACATCCATCAGCTATTCTACCATGCGGAGCAGACTTATTGTAAGATGGAAGGCGGAGTTGTCTACCAGGGCAATCGCATTTGAAAAATAAAGCAGAAGATACCTCTGCAATCACTCCTGCTTTGTCCCTTTCTGTCATTCCGGTGCCTTTGCTGTCATTCCGGCTTGTCCGGAATCTTCCCCTTAGTGGGAGTTTTGTAATGACTGTGCATATTCTGAGGCATAAGGACAGATTCCGGACAAGCCGGAATGACAAAAATAAGGGGGGCAATTTCTAATGCGATTGCCCTGAGTTGTTTCAGCTCAATTTGTAATAATTCTCTGCCCTCTGTTATAGTATAAGTAAAGGACGAGGTGCGGAAATGAAGGAAATCAAAGCAAAAGATATAATGAACAGGGAAGTCATTGCAGTTGCGCCGGAGACGACGGTTGAGGAGCTTGGCAGGCTTTTTATTGAAAAAGATGTATCCGGTGTGCCGGTTATAGCAGAAGACGGCTCGCTCTATGGGGTTGTGACTACAAATGACCTGATTCACCTGGAGACATCGTTCCACATACCGACAGTTATCAGGATATTCGACGCCTTTATTCCTATGGAGAGCGAATTACATTTCAAACATGAAATTGCAAAAATGGCGGCTTCCACCGTTAAAGACATATGCACACGGGATATAACCACAGTAACTGAGGAAGCGTCAATACATGAGATTGCCGACATAATGGCAGAGAAAAAGATTCACCACCTGCCTGTCCTTAAAGGTGGCCAATTGGTCGGCACTATCGGGGAAAAAGATATTATTAAGGCGATTTCAAAGATGAGATGGAAGGATGTCAAAAATGCCTGAACATGGAAAACGCGGGGGAGCTATTAAAAATTGTTACTTGTATTGCTGAAACATGGTATGAGGCTACGTGGCGTGGCGTATCAGGGCCTACGGAGGCTATCGCTTAAATAGTACTATGACCGGGCCGCTTTCCCATTCCTTTACGTATTTAAAATTTTTTAATATGAACCCCTCACGCTCCTCCGGCCTCAGCGATATGACCGCACATGGGACAAAGTTATTAAACGGGTATTGTGTGCTATAACGGGCGGAGGCGTTTCTTACGTTGACGTGCTCTATGCGCGCCTTAGCCGTCGGTCTGTTCAGTAAAATCCAAAGGGGATATTCCCATGTGTCGTCATTTGGAAAGGACAGGCCAATGTTAGTACAGCCCTTTGATTGGATTATCAAGGCGGCCCCGGTATAGGATGCTTTGATATCCGGACGGCTTATAAAATATTGCGAGGCCCTGTCAGTAGAGAATATGTTGTCTTTGCCAATGAGCGGGCGGCGTTCGTTGAGAAAGACCCACGGCAGCCCTGACAACAGGACTACGGCGATGGCCGCGTTTATTATGACCTTGCTGTTTATATTGGAGCTGAGAAAGGTGGCAATAAATGGCGTCCATAGCACAAACAACGGCAGGTGATAGCGGCTGTTCCACGGCTGCCATTTTATAAACAGACACATTAGTATAAATCCGGCCACTAAAGAGGTCGCGTAAATTGCCATCCCCGGGGCGTCCCTATATCGCCTCCTGATAAAAAACACCGCCGCGCATATTACTATCAGCCAAAAATGGATAAAATTCCCCGCGCTGTCCTCGTTAAAGGTGAATTGAATATCAAACGGGAGGCGGTGGGATGTGGTGTGAATGTCCCTGATGTCAACGCGCATGAGTTCATGCACTCGCTGTATAGCCCCTGTGATGGCCTTGTTAACACCGTCTGATGGAGTGCCCATATGCAGGCCAGCGTTTTTTATCGTATTGGAAATCACAAGAGGCAGCGAAACGAAACCCCTTATCGTGGTCTTGTCCCTATAGATTTCGGGCGCTATGGGATGGTTATATAACGATAAATTTCGGACATAGTGCCCGATGTTAAGCGCAAGCGCTAATGACAGTATGATAAAAACAGGAAGCCACGCCTTAGCTCGGGATTTTTTTATTAACACATACCCACACCACAAGAGTACCGGAAAGGCATACAGATACGAGGTTGATTTCACTAAGACGGCAATCCCAAGCGATACGCCCGCGGCGAGGGCGGTTGCCTTTTTTGGGGTGTCCATTAAGAGGAGCGCGTAGTACACAAAACTCACAAGCCAAAACGCCGCCGCATAGTCGTTTTGCGTGGATGTGGACTGCAAAATCCCCATAGGGACAGAACCCGCAAGGGCAGCGGCGATGAGCTGCCCCCTTCTGTCCGCACCGAGCCTTCCCGCAATCAAAGACACCCCCATCACACTTCCCGCCATGCTCAACCACTGCACAAAATTGGCGGCTCTATCACCACCACCGAGTATGATGAAATGAGCAAGCGCGAACTCAGCCCCCGGATTGATATACAACTGAAACGTTATATTGGTTGGATAATGAGAGACGCCGCGATTGGCAATCCAGTGCGTTACCCGCGGCAGGTGATATGTCATGGAATCCCAATTGTTAGGCGCGCCAATAAGGGCAATCACAGCGGTTGCCGCAAAAATAAAGGCGATATACGACAATAGCACAACCTCAAAGCCGCTTAGTTTGGGTGCTGTTTTAATCGCTATTGGCTCTGACCTGAAGATGTGTAAGGAGGTATATATGAGACATGCACCGGCCGCGGCAATCCCCCAAAACGTGATGAGCGGCCCAAAAGACAATGCCCCCAAAAGGCTCAGTACCTCTGTTGATATGATTAAGAGAAATCCCCATACAACAGAGGCCGCCATAAAAGACGCGCGGGCGCAACGATGGCCGCCGAACTTGAGAAGCCCTTTATAGAATATTAAAAATGTAAAGAAAAAACTCAGAAACACTACACTTAAATACATCGCCTGAGACCGCCCTGATTATTGCCTGCTGATTGCATAGACCGGCATATTAAACAGCTCCCCTGCCTTAATAGCCGTTAACCCGGCCTCCAGCCAGAGATTGTTGAATGACGCGCTGTTATGAATCCACAGGTGCGAAAGGGGATTGAACATGTACCTGAACTGGACAGAGGCCTCAAGCGTATCCAAAACCGGACAATGTACGAGTACCTTGCCGGTGGAGGACAGTCTTGAGCTGACGTTTCGGACGAAATCTATTTGCCCGGGTGCGTGTTCAAGTACATCTATGATGACGATTAAATCGTAAACCGGGTCGTTTGAAGCGGGGAAAGACCCGTGGTGAACCGGCACTCCGGTTTTTTTTGTCACAAGGGCGGCAAGCCTTTCGTCCATCTCAACGCCGGTGCAGTCATAACCGGCCTGCTTAAGTTCAAACAGCAGACGGCCATTGCCGCAGCCGATTTCAATGACCTTACACGGGGGTGGATATAACCCCATGAGCCAATTCATATAATGAGGGATTCTATCAAGCATGTCCCCTTCAAATCGCTCATCAACGGTAGGACACTTGTGCACTTGCTGATATTCGTACCAGTAGGCCGATGAGTAAAACCTGCCGAGGCTTTCATCGGTTGGCCTGAATCGCACCGACTTACACCCGCAGCTTGCGCACTGAAGATAAAGCTCAAACTCCGGCGTCCAGTATTCAAGTACGCCACCACACCAGCAATTTGTGGCGGATACAAAATCCATCATCGCGATAAAGGGCCTGAGCGCGGCGGAGGTGTTTGCAATCAGAATGTCTTTAATCGGCGCTTCCTGCATGAGAATGTCTATGCCTTTATAATCTTACCTTTATATTTATGAGAATCCTTTATAAGATTTCTCGTATCAACAACCATCCGGGAGTTTGACGCGATGAACTCAGGGTCATAGGCCGAGTGGTCGGTGGAGATTAAGACACAGTCGTAATGACTAAGGTTCTCCGCTGTGAGCGCTACTGAGGTCTTCTTAAAGCTGTACTTCCTTGTCTTTGGCATTTCGGGAATATATGGGTCGTTATAATCCACAATGGCGCCTTTTTTCTGCAGAATATCGAATAGTTTAAGCGACGGTGATTCCCTTATGTCGTCAAGGTCTTTTTTATACGACAGACCGAGTATGAGAATCGTAGCGCCGTTGATGCTTTTGCCTCTTTCGCTGAGGGCGTCTATGGCTTTTTGGATGACGTAGTGGGGCATGGAGGTATTTATCTCACCGGCGAGATTGATAAACTTGGTGGATACCTCATACTCCCGCGCCTTCCATTCAAGGTAAAATGGGTCAATAGGGATGCAGTGCCCACCGAGACCCGGTCCGGGATAAAACGGCTGATATCCAAACGGTTTTGTCTTGGCAGCCTCGATTACCTCCCACACATCTATTCCCATCTTATCAAAGAGCACCTTCAGCTCGTTTACGAGGGCTATATTAACTGACCTGTAAATGTTCTCAAGGAGTTTTGTGGCCTCAGCCACCCTGGTGGAAGATACGGGTATGGTTCTGACGACTATGGAATCATAGAGCGCCTGCGCCGCGGCAAGACAGCCGGGCGTATAGCCGCCCACAACTTTAGGGATTGTCGGGGTGGAGTAGTCCTTGTTGTTCGGGTCTTCACGCTCAGGGGAGAAGGCGAGATAGAAATCCTCACCGGCCTTTAGCCCTGCGGCCTCAAGGATCGGCCTCATCTCCTCGTCGGTAGTGCCGGGATATGTGGTAGATTCGAGGACTACGAGTTTTCCCCTGCAAAGGTATTTTGCAATTGTCCTTGTAGTGTTTAGTACGTATGACAAATCCGGCTCGTGGTGGCGGCCAAGCGGTGTGGGCACACATATGACGATACAATCCACACCGGAGAGTCGGGAGAAATCTGTCGTTGGACTAAACATCGGCAGACATGCCTTAATCCTGGCCTCGTCAATATGTTTTATATAGCTTTTGCCATTTTGCAGGGCGTTGACCCTTATGTCATCTATTTCAAAGCCGATGCAATGAAACCCGGCCCTGCAAAACTCGACAACCAATGGAATGCCGACATACCCAAGCCCGATAACACCAACAACCGCGGTCTTATTTTGAATCTTCCCGATTAATTCAGCCAGTTCAGCAGAATGAGCCACTAATCCCCCTTCAGCAAGTATTTTTTTGTACAGCTCAAATTATACCATCTCACAGATATTAATGCAAGACTCCCTTCTTTAATCCCGGACCGGCCGGGTAATAGAGAGGTCGCGCAAAATGACGAATTCGCATATCAGGAGACCATCCATCATGGGCATTATTAATTGAAGCGCGGCGAAAAATCGCGCAATTGGCTTGTGCTCCGTGACGCATATGGCGGGCTTATGACATAGTTTTTTTAATAGCCAGGAGGGTTGCGTCCATTAAGGTAAACTCATAGGTTTTTTGGGGCGTGAGGGCTGTTTAAATCTCCTCGCAAGGGTGGATGTGAGATGGAGACTTGCCAAAATCTCTCAAAAAACCAAAACTGATGCCTCAGCTCATTTTGATGGTGGATTTAGGTTGTATTGTCCAGTTGATTTATGATACAATCCGGCAGGTTGCTGTATTTTCAGGAAGTTTGAGAAGTGCTTGATAGGGACTTAAAGTCCCCCCGGCTTTGCGCTCGTGCCGGTTCATGTCCGGCCTCCGGCATTAATGAAGCCTCCGGCGTGGTTTATGTGCCCGGCATATCTTAGTGTTTAAGTGGTTCTTTGTGTGAGTTGCGGCGAGGGTGCATCGGGGGTGCGGCGGGGGGGTGTTTTTTTTCAATATGAGGTGTCATACCCTGGGGAAACATGCGAATGAGACGGATTACAATTTCTGTTAAGGCCATAGCCGCCCTGCTGTTGCTGTTGTTGGCCACAGCATCGGCCTTTGCTGCTGAGGAGCTTACTGAGGGTGAGAGACAGTGGCTTGCCGCGCACAAAAAGATTCGGGCCGGTGTATCCCCTGATTTTCCGCCGTTTGAGTTCGTTGATGAGGCAGGCCATTACACAGGAATTGCCGCCGACTACATGCAGCATATAAATAAACGGCTTGGCCTCGTCTATGACGGGATTGAAAACGTCCAGACAGATGAGATAAACAGCATGGTAAAGGCGAATCGTCTGGATGTCATACCGTGTCTTGGTATTACAGAGGAGAGGAAAAAATATCTGATCTTTACGAAGCCCTATATTGAGATTCCTGTTGAGATAATAACAAAAAAATCGTCAAATATCATGACACTAAAAGACCTGAAGGGGAAAAAAGCCGCAATTGTGTCCGATTATGATGAGGAGGATTTGATAAGACGAGACCATCCCGGCATAAATATAGTGTCTGTCCCGACGATGGAAGACGGCCTCAAGGCCGTGTCTTTCGGAGATGTGGACGCATTGATAGGAAACGTCTTTTCTGTCACCTACCACTCAGGGAAAATGGGCATAACCAACCTCAAAATAGCGGGAAGCACGGGTTATACATACAGGCCGGCAATTGCGGTGAGGAAGGACTGGCCAGAGCTCGCCGATATGATTGAAAGAACCCTTCAGGGCATGACCGCCGCCGAGAAGGAGGATATTTACAGACAGTGGGTGCGTATAGAAAAGTTCGGGGACATCGGCAGCAAAAGATTATTGCTCATGCTTCTTTCGGTGACAATGGCGGCCGTTACAGCCATATTTTTGCTGTTTATATGGAAAGAGAGGCTAAAGACAAGGGTGAAAGAGAAGACGAAGGAACTGGAACTCTCTAAGGAGGCGCTTGAAAAGGCCCGCAACGAACTCGAAAAAAGAGTTACTGACCGAACCTCGGAACTCAGAGAGGCCAACGAAAAACTTAGAATAGAAATCACCCGAAAGCAGGCGGTCGAGGTGGCGCTGAAAGAGAGTGAATCAAAGTACCGCTCCTTGTTCAGCTCAATGAACGACGCGGTTGCCCTCCATGAGGTTATATACAACGACAAGGGCGAGGCCGTAGATTTTCGTGTGCTGGACGTAAACCCCGCCTACGAGACCGTTATGGAAATTCCGAGGGAGCGTGCGGTGGGCACACTCTCCGGAGTACTCTTTGGCGCTCACTCAGAGCAGTTTATAGAGCTGTTTGCGGGCGTAGCTCAAAAAGGGGTTGCGGTCTCAATTGAGGCCCACCTGCCCTCGGTTGGAAAACACTTTAAAATGTCTGTATTCTGCCCGGCAAGGGGGCGTTTTGCCTCGATATTCTCCGATATTACCGAACACAAAATGCTTGATGACGCCCTTAAGGCAAGTGAGGAGAAATTCAGAGAACTTGCCGATATGCTGCCCGCTATTGTGTTTGAAGTAAACGAAAAGGGGGTTTTTACGTTTACCAATCGCTGCGGTATTGAGACCTTAGGCCTCACACACACCACAGAAGGCCTCGACATATTGAAAACCATCGGGGATGACAACGTCGAGGCTTTTAAAGCACACCTTGCGAAGATAATCGAAGAGCAAACGGTCGGCGGAGGCGCAGAGTTCAAGATAAAGTCAGGGGATGGCCGTATAATCCCTGTGTTTATCTACGCAAGCGCCATAATTCACGACGGCATTGTAAGAGGCGTAAGGGGTGTCGCGGTTGATATAACCGAACGGGTATTGTTTGAGAAGGCCCTGCATGAAAAATCATTGCAGTTGGAGCGCCTCAACAATGACCTCGAAGCCAGAGTCAGAGAGGAAATCACAAAGACGATAGAGCAGCAGCATGTCCTCATCCAGCAATCCAGACTGGCGTCAATGGGCGAGATGATAGTCAATATTGCCCACCAGTGGAGCCAGCCGTTGAGCGCCCTTAACCTCATTTTAATAAATATCAAAGAGGCCTCGGACTTCGATGAACTGGATAAAACAAACATTAACGACTTCACATCAAAGGGCCAGCAGCAAATTAAGAAAATGGCCGCAACTATTGACGAGTTCAGAAATTTCTTCAAACCTGACAAAGAAAAAGAACTTTTTAACGTCTCAAAATCCATAAATGACGCCTTGGCGCTGCTTAGTGGCTCTTTCAGGAATTACCTGATTTCCACACAATTGAATTCCACTGAAGACATTTCCATCTACGGCTATCCTCACGAATTCTCACAGGTTATTCTAAACATCCTGAGCAACGCAAAAGAGGCGGTAACACGATTCCGCAACGTGGATGGCGTGATAACAGTTGATGTCTCCCATGAAGGCACCGGCGTCCGCATTGACATAACCGACAACGGTGGTGGCATTGACGCGGGGTTAATCGGCAGTGTGTTTGATCCCTATTTCCCGTCGAAAGGGCGGGACGGCGCCAGTATCGGCCTCCATATGTCAAAAAGGATTATTGAAGACCACCTAAACGGCTCAATAGTGGTTGATAACATAGAAGGCGGTTCAAGGTTCACGATTATACTGCCCTCGCAAGTGCCGGCGTAAGTAGCCCGGTATTAATGAAGCCCCTTAGAGTTAAAAAACGGCATATATTTTTTATCTGTGCCCATTATATGCTCTGCCAGCCATTTCTTGAGGAAACTCATTATATCAAGTGTTAATCCGCCCTGGCCTTCTTTAAACTTTCGTTGGACATCCCCTGCCTGTTTTACAAACTTATGGTGCTGTTCTATGTGGGCGTCGAATTCTTGCTTTGGATAGCCAAACCTCTTCATGTCCTGTTCTTCGGCATTAAAATGAGTCACTGTGTAGTCTATAAGGCCGTCCAATATATCGCCGATTATGCGGTTGCCCAGGCCGAGCTTCATGGCCGCGTGAAGTTTATTAATAAGTTTTACTAAGTTTTTGTGCTCGTTGTCGTATCTCTTAACGCCGACGGAGTAGCCGTTTTGCCACTGCATCAAAGGTGGTACGGAGCTTAGTTTGCTTTCGATATCGTCATGGCCGATGGCCCTTCCGGAGAATTTGTACTGGCCCAGGGCCGACTGCATCTTTTTTACGATTGTCTCTGATAGTTCCCCAGCGGCGGAGGCGGTTCTCTGCGCACTTGATGCAACGGTGTTGGACAACATAGAGATATGCTCCATTGTCCTGGAAATCTCCTCTGTTGTAGCCGATTGCTGTTCAGTAGCCGCGGCTATGCGCGTTATCTTATCTGTTACGTCTTCGTTAGTTTGAACGATTTCCTCAAGTGTGGTACCGGCCTGATTTATGAATTCCACACCGTTGGACACCTCCAAAGATGCCTCATTCATTGATTCAACGGCACTGCCCGTGCTCTCCTGTATAGTCAATATCATCGTGGAAATCTCTTTTGTGGCGCTTGAGGTCTTCTCTGCCAGTTTTCTCACCTCATCTGCCACAACAGCAAACCCCCGCCCTTGTTCCCCCGCCCTTGCCGCTTCAATGGCCGCGTTCAGGGCAAGGAGATTCGTCTGCTCGGCGATGTCGTTGATGACCTGGATTATCTCGCCAATCTGCCTGGACTTATCTCCAAGTGTCTGTACCACCGTTTGAGAATCCTCAGTCCTGTGCTTAATACCGTTCATGCTTTCGATGGTTTTGTTGACCACATCTTTTCCTCGTGAGGCAATGTCCGATGCCCTTCTGGCCGATTCAGAGGCTATCATCGCGTTACTGGCAGATTCTGCGGTCGTTTCCCTCATCTGAGACATTGAGTTGACTATCTGCTCTATCTGCTCGGTTTGATTGACGGCGCTTTGGGCAGTCTCGCCGGACAGCTCAACAAGCTCGTTAGAAGAGGAAGACGCCTGCTCATTAAGCATCGAAATGTCCTCTACCATCGTGGTCATTTTCTCGGCCAGCTTGTTAAATATCCTGGCCGCCGCAGCAACTTCCCCTGTGCCGCTTTCATCCAATTTCACAGAGACATCGCTGTCTGATTCTGTAAACAATTTAAAACTCATAAGCGTCTTCACGAGTTTGTTGAGGTCTTTTTTTATAGAAAACAACATACCCACAGCGGCCACGAGGATGATTAAAGCAAATATAAGATACCCGACCCCATTGCTTTCATTAATATAAGCCCAAAAACCGAGCACGGCCGCCATTAGTGATATTATCAAAAAACCAGCCGTAACCTTCATCCCTACCGCCATAAGCCCTCCTAAGTTTTATAATAGCCAAAGCGACATATATCGCATCATAGGATTCATTATAACATATCCTGCACTAAGAATTAATCTGTGTGCAAGTGTGCAGTCACGGTAAATTTGCTCTCCATCATAAGTAAGCGGTAGTTGCCATGATAAGAGAATGTTTAAAAACTATACACTAAGAAGGTTCAGGGATCGTTTTATCGGAGATTCCATGCATTATATTTCTATAATCCGCAAGATAGCGTTCAGCAGCTTTGACATTATCGACATGCTCACCTAAGTCTTTATCATCCAACAGTGTTGCGGCAAAGTGACCGCGCGGATCTTCTTGTAAAATAGCAATCTGCGGTGGTCCATTAACACCGCCTGGATTTACCTCTATTGAGTGATGCAATGTCCATGTTACAGAGAAGATTCCTTCGCGTAATGATGGAGGTCCACTCTTCCAAAAGACACGGCGAATTAGACCGAGAAACGGGTCTGCAATTTGTTGTCCACTTCCCATTGAGACATACCACAAGCTGTCAGTTTTAAACTCAGGTTGCAAGGTGTTGATATCGAATTCGCATAAATGAAAAGAGGAATTTGTTGCAAAAGCAAGAAGCGCCCCGAATGCCCCTCCGGGTGCTTGTGTAGAATTAAAGTCAGAAATACAGGCAGCACAAATCTGTTTTGCAGTCTCAATATGAGCCTTGTTTTTGTGGTGTCCACCAGAAAGTTTGCTTTCAACGATGGCGTTAAAGCGCTGAGACAGACCAACTGCACCTGCACCTGCAACAATAACATCTGAACCAATTATGTGTACTTTCTTACATGGTTGCTCTATCGTCGGTGAAGTACCATCGGAAAAAGTGGCTGAACTATCAGAACCAATAACAATACCATCTTTGCAAAGCACACCCACAAGAATGGTCATAAGGCTAAATTATTCGCGAAAACACTTTTGATTTTCATATCGGGATAGGCATTATAGATGACGGCGACCAACTGCTCAAAAGAAAGACTTCGAACGAAACCAGATAACTTCGAAAAATAATCTCTTACTTCAAAAGGAAACGTATTAAGCACCTCTTCGCCTTTCTTTTGACCATCTAAAGTTAAGCGATACTTATGCCAGCGAAGATTAGCATAAGAGACAACATCAACCTGCCCCTCTTTTGATAGATTATCAAGTACATCGTAGATGGTGCGATCAAACGGACCATAATCGTAAGGGATGAAGTTGAAGAATGGGCCTTCAATACGGGTAGAGACCTTCTTATCGATCAAGAATAGCAATTTTTGGATTTGTACAGGGGAATGGTCAGCACCATTAGACGCAGCAAGTGCAGCAAGAACGATATCTGCGCTATTGTACCTGGCCATTCTTGATAGTAATAGAACTGCAATGAAATTGTCAATGCAAAAATTTCAAACTGTGACACAACTTTTTTAAGTACTTGCCCAAACGCGGCCATAACTGTTATACTGCCAACTCGTGAACTTATCTCTTTTTAGAAAACCGAGCAGGTATATTGGCCGTGAAGTCAACATGGTTAGAAAATATGGCTCACCCGTCAAGGCCGTCTTGTGTTTCCCGGACGTTTACGACATCGGGATGTCACATCTTGGGCTTAAGATCCTTTATAAGATAATCAACGACATGCCGGGCTGTGCCGCCGAGAGGGCGTTCTCCCCCTGGATAGACATGGAAGAGTATCTGAAAACAGAGGGGCTGCCCCTTTGTTCTGTTGAAAGCGGTACGCCGCTTCGTGAGTTTGATGTCGTGGGGTTTAGTCTTCAGTATGAGCTGTCTTATCCTACGGTCTTAAATATGCTTGAGATGGGAGGGATTCCCATAAGGGCGGAGGAGCGTTTGGACGGCGGTGCGATTGTGATTGCCGGCGGCCCGTGTGCCCTAAACCCATTTCCAGTGCTCCCGTTTTTTGACGCCTTTGTCATCGGTGATGGCGAAGAGGTGATTAAGGAGATAATGGACACCGTCCAACTGCATAAGCGTGATGGTGATGGCAGGCGCGCAGGTTTATTAAAAGAATTGGCGGCGCTTGACGGCGTATTTGTCCCCGCGTATTGCACTGAGACGGTAAGGCGTCTCTATCTGGCCGATTTAAACACCTCCCCGTACCCAACGGCCCCTGTTGTCCCGTACATGGAGGTCGTCCACGATAGGATAAACATAGAAATATCGCGTGGCTGTTCATGCGGGTGCCGGTTTTGCCAGGCGGGGATGATTTACAGGCCGACAAGAGAGCGCGAGCCTTCCACAATTATAGAAATTGCTGAGGTCGCTCTTAAAAACACCGGCTACGGCGAGATATCCTTCACGTCGCTGAACGCGGGGGATTACTCAAGGCTGCCTGAGCTGCTCAAAATGTGCAACCGTAAATTTGAAAGCCGCAACGTGTCATTTTCGCTGCCCTCTATGAGGGTTAATTCCATAACCGAGGCCGTCCTGAAGGAGATAAAGACGGTAAAGAAATCAGGGTTTACCATAGCCCCTGAGGCCGCCTCCGCCCGTCTGCGCAGTGTCATCAACAAGGATTTCAACGAGGAAGACTATGAGCGTACGCTGCACCTGATTTTCAGCCAGGGATGGCTTAATCTTAAATTATACTTTATGATAGGGCTGCCTACTGAGACCCATGAGGACATTGAGGCCATACCAGCGATGGCATTGAAATCTCTGAAGATGGCAAAACGATTCACATCCAGGCACGTAAATATCAACATCGGCGTCTCGACATTTGTCCCCAAGGCACACACGCCATTTCAGTGGTTTGGGCAGATACCGCTTGATGAGATAATTGAAAAGAAACGATTTCTCATAAAGGCAATCTCCAAAAAGGGCTTGAACTTTAAGGGGCACAACGAGCAGATGAGCATACTGGAGGGTTTTATAGCCAGAGGTGGGAGCGATGTGGCCGATGTGGTTGAGGCCGCGTGGAGGGCGGGTGCGCGCCTTGACGCGTGGGGTGATGTGTTTAAATATGAGCATTGGCAGGAGGCGATGGAAAAGACCGGCGTTGATATTGCCGCTGGTGCCGCGCATGCCTATGATGAGACCCATGAGTTTCAATGGAACAAAATAGACACGGGTGTCTCTGTTGACTATCTGAAAAAGGAATATAAAAGGGCGCTGGCCCTTGAAAAGACCAATGACTGCCGGGCGGGCTGCACGGCCTGTGGTCTTAGGTGCGGGGCAGCCGAGTTCTTGTGCCAGACCACTGTGGCCTCAGGCTCTAACAAGGTGGCACAGTACAGGGATACTGTCTTTAATCCCGTAAGGGTGCGCGTGGCGTTTTCAAAGGCCGGGCATCTTCGATACCTGTCTCATCTGGAGATGATGGGGGCGGTGTTAAAGGGGCTGCGGCGGGCGGGGGTGCCGCTTGTGTACTCAAAGGGGTTTCATCCCATGCCGGGGGTGTCGTTTTCTCCGGCCCTTGGCGTAGGGGTTGAGGGACTACGGGAGTATTTTGACATGGAGGTTACGCCGCCCTTTGATATTGTAAAATTCAGGGAGGCTATATCGCGGGAGATTCCATTTGAGATAAAGGCAATGTCTTTTATTCCCAAAGACACACCGGCCCTGGGGAAATTCGTAACGGCCTATAAGTACGAGTTCGATTTGCCCGAATCAGAGACGATTTCGAGGCTCAAAGATAAATTAAATTCAGAGCAATTACAATGGTTGACACCAATGATGGTAAAATTTGATATAATTAACGGGAGACTTGTGATATTAGTGAGAGACACGCATGAAAAGAAGGTAAAGATTTCAGAGATAGCGGAGGCCCTGACGGGGTTAAACTCGGTTGACGCGGATATAAAAAGGCTGGCCCTCTATGGGTGGGTCAGAAACGGCGGCGAAAACGGCGGGCAATGGTTAATGCCATGTGAGGCGGCTGGCGACAACGCTAAGAGCGCCATGGCTGAGGCGGTGGAAATTGGCGAATGAGATAATAATAAATACGACATTTGACGAGGTTCGCGTAGGGGTGCTTGAGGGCGGGCAGCTTGTGGAGTTCTACGTGGAGAGAAAGAAAGAGGCAAGCCTTGTTGGAAACATTTTTAAGGGTAAGGTGGTAAAAATACTGCCCGGGATGCAGTCGGCCTTCGTGGATATTGGGCTTGAGAAGGCGGCGTTTCTCTATGTCGCCGACATTAAGACTGAGGTTGATGATTTTTCAGAGTTCCTTGAGGATACCGATGTACCTTTAGAGCTTCCAGGAAGGCGAGCCAGAAGTGACCTCACAATAAGCGAACTGATTCAGGAGGGGCAGGAAGTCCTCGTACAGGTATCCAAAGACCCCATCGGGACAAAGGGCGCAAGGGGCACGTCCTACATAACAATACCCGGCAGATACCTTGTCCTCATGCCCACAATAGAGCATGTCGGCATCTCAAGGCGCATAGTAAACGTCGAGGAGCGCCAACGCCTGAGGGCCATCATTGACGAGATAAGACCCAAGGGCTACGGCCTTATTGTCAGGACTGCCAGTGAGAACTCCGACATTGATGAACTCAGAAAGGACACAGAGTTCCTTCTCCTCATATGGGACAATATTCAAAAGAAAAAGGAAAAGGTCTCCGCCCCATCGCTGCTTTATAGTGACCTTGACCTGACATTCCGCAGCGTACGTGACTTACTTAACGACGATGTTGAGCGCCTTGTCATAGACAACAGGGATGAGTACGAGAATATCCTTGACTTCGTAAATAACTTCTTCCCGAAATTGCTGAAAAAAATAGAGCTATATGACAGGCGCGAGCCGATATTCGAGGCATTCGGCATAGAGATAGACATATACAAGGGGCTGGACAGAAAGGTGTGGCTTAAATCAGGCGGCTACATAGTAATAGACCAGACAGAGGCGATGACCGTCATAGACGTAAACACGGGCAAGTATGTCGGGAAAAAAGACCTCGAAGACACGATTTTAAAGACAAACCTTGAGGCAGTCAAAGAGATTGCCTACCAGATAAGGCTTCGCAACCTCGGTGGCATAATCATCATAGATTTCATAGATATGGAAGTCCCTGAAAACAGAGACAAGCTCTATGCGGCCTTTGTTGAGACGATGAGAAAAGACCGGGCCAAAAACACCATATTCAATGTCTCAGAGATTGGCCTTATCCAGATGACGAGGAAGCGTATAAGGGAAAGCCTTGGCAGGACGCTGTGTGAAAGCTGCCCGATGTGCGACGGCAAGGGGTTTGTTAAATCTCCAAAGACGATAAGCTATGAGATATTCAGGAGATTGAAAAAGATTCCTATTCACAAGGGCGCTAAGGTAATCATCTCGGCCAACCCCATAGTTGCCGACTATCTGTCGGACGAACAGCGTGCCGGACTTGAGGAGTTCGAGGTGACCTATGATATTGTCATTATAGTGAAGGCCGACTCAAGATTTCATCGCGAGAAGGTCGAAATAACGGTTATTTAACAAGATGCAGACGCTTGATGGCAAGTACGAGGCGCTGCTGACGTATTTAAGGGGTTTAGAGGGCGTGGTGGTTGCGTACTCCGGCGGCGTAGATAGCACATTTTTGCTGATGGCGGTGAGGGACTGTGGTGTTGCCGCCCTGGCGGTGACGGGTGTATCGCCTTCCACACCCTCGTCCGATTTAGATACCGCCCTTGATATGACAAAATCCATTTCTGTCGCCCATGAAGTAATCCGCACCGGCGAGCTTGAAGACGAGCGCTACGCTGACAATCCCCCTGACCGGTGTTTTTACTGCAAGAGCGAACTGTTTAAGAAATTGAAGGCCATCGCTGAGGCCAAAAGCCTGCCCCACGTAATAGATGGAAGCAATGTTGATGACCTCGGCGACTATCGTCCCGGTCTGAGGGCAAAGGCCCTCTACGGCGTGAAAAGTCCGCTTGCCGAAGTTGGGTTAACGAAAGGGGAGATTCGCGAATTATCCAGACAAAAAGGACTAAAGACGTGGGACAGGGCATCTTCCCCATGCCTCAGCTCAAGAATCCCATACGGGGAGCAGATAACCGTGAGTGCCCTGCAAATGGTTGAACAGGCGGAGACGGCCTTAAAAGAACTTGGTTTTGGGGCAATGCGGGTGAGAAGACATGGCGATATGGCGCGTATTGAGTTCTTAGACGCGGACATAGAAAAGGCGGTCAGACCGGAGATAAAAGAGGCCATTGTACGAAGGCTTAGGGATATTGGCTTTCTATACATAACCCTTGACATGGAGGGCTATCGGGCGGGGAGCCTTAACAGGGTGCTTTTAAGTGCTGACGGAGTGCCCACCGCGTAACGGGTATGAACGAGAAGGATTTTATTAACCTCATTCGCCTGTGCGTCAAATGTGGCGGCTGTAAGACGCAGTGCCCCACGTTTTTGTCGCGCAGGGAGGAGACGGAGACCGCCCGCGGGCGCGTCAAACTCTTACACGCCCTTGTTGAGGGCAAGGTCAAGCCGACAAAGAAATTCAACGAGCGGCTCAGGAGCTGCCTGCTCTGCGGTTCATGTGCAAACCACTGCCCGCTGAACATAGATTTGATGGAGGTTTTCTACCACGCCAGAACCATAATAAGAGACCATGACACGGCGATGGCAATTACTGGTTTTTTGAGTAAAATAGCGTTTAAGAACACTGATTTAACTATAAATATGATCAAACCATTCCAGAAATTGATTAATAACAGGCTTGCCAAAAGAAAACTAATGCCGGCGAATGTTCAATTCACAGAGAACCAATTCAAAAAGACGGGCATATTCATGGCCAAAAACAAGATAGGTCGTGTGGCGATATTTAGTGGCTGTACGATAAAACATATCTATCCAGAGCTGATGTTCTCGGCTGCGAGGGTTTTTAACGCGTTGCGTTATGAAGTGGTTTTTCCGACATCGGAGGTCTGTTGCGGCGTGCCGTTTCGGTCATTAGGCATGGAGGCAACGGCCATTACTTATGCCGAGAGGAACTATGAGACTTTCAGCAAGCTCAAAGTTGACGCCATTATATCCCTCTGCCCGACGTGTGTGGTATCTCTGAAAAAGCACTATCCCGCGTTAATAGGTACCGGGCTTGAAAATGTGTATGACATATCAGATTTCCTGCGCGGCAAGATAGATATGGACTCAATTGACAGCAGCGGCGGCCCGAGGCGCAAGACGGTTAATCTAAGGGCGGTATTCCATGAACCATGCCATCAGCGCAATGAACTAAAAAATGGCAGCCAAACCAGAGAACTGATAAACACGCTGCGTCGGCAACAGCACGACACAGCAGACCCCTTCGATATAGAGTTGCTTGAGCCGAACAGGCAGTCATGCTGCGGTTTTGGCGGTGCATTCAGCGTGTTCTTTAGCGACATGTCAAACCAGATACTCGGCGAAACGGTAAAAGAGCTGGACAAAACGAACGCCGAGGCAGTCATAACCACATGCCCCAACTGCATATTCCAGTTGAGCAAGGCCATCCAGGACAAACCCATCTACCATCTGATAGAAATCATAGAAGAGGCCATAACCCCGCAGGCGTAGCTCTTTGCGGACAGGCTGTTGACAGGAAGGAATTTTGTATCACATAATAAAGACAGGAGGGGGATTGGAATATGACGGCTTCAATAGATTTCAAATTACCAGTCAGGTTTAAAATAAAAAAGAGTATTGTCATATCCTCTTGCCCTGTTCTGGACATAGTCTCACAGGGAGGCACAGTTGAAGAGGCGCGCAAAAACATTGAAGAGGCGGCGTTGCTTTTTATTTTAACCTGTTTAGAAGACGGTACTCTTGACTCTGTGCTAAAACAATGCGGGTTTAAGACGATGAAGAAACCATCAGGGAAACATAGTCAAAACGATATGATAACGATTCCTATCCCATTTACCGTACAAAACCATTGTCAACCAGCAGAATGCCGCGTTTAACACCAGTAGATTGGAAAATCCTTGAATGTATTTTCGTTAAAGACGGCTTTGTATTTTGTCGGCAAGAGGGTTCTCATAGGGCATATAAGAAGTCAGGTGTTTTAAGGCCAATAATAATCCCCACATATAAAAGTATTGATACAGATATAATAAAAAGTAATATGAAAACGTCTAATATGACAAGAGAGCGTTATTTTGAATTATTAGAAGTTTGCAAAAAACGAGCATAATTATATATCCACCCAATGGGGTACCTCATCTACCCCATTGGGTATCTGAAATCTCATATGCAAAGGCTGTGCAGGCTTAAAAGGGGGTATATTATCGCGGTGAACACTGCAAGGATTTTGATAATTGAGGACGAGAAGAAGATATCCGATGTTATTACCGCATATTTAGAGAAAGAAAGTTTTATTGTAGATACCGCCCAAACAGGTGACGAGGGGTTGAGAAAATTGTTGGACTGCCCTGACCTTGTCATTCTTGACCTCATGCTTCCTGATATGGACGGTGAGGATATTTGCATGATTATCAGAGGCGGCTCCGATGTGCCTGTCATCATGCTGACGGCAAAAAATCGTGAACATGATAAACTCGCCGGATTTACCGCCGGTGCCGACGACTATATCGTTAAACCATTCAGCCCTAAGGAACTCGTTGCCCGCGTCAGGGCACGGCTTCGCAAGACACTCAACGATACATCCCATACGTTGAGTTTTAACAGGGGAAGACTGCTGATAGATACACAAAAACACGAGGCCGTCTTAGACCAAAGGCCGCTTGTGCTTACGCCTACGGAATTGAAACTCCTCATGGCCTTCGTCAATAACGCCCAAAGGCCGTTAAGCCGTGAGCAGTTGATTTCCATTGTGCAGGGTTATGATTTTAACGGCACTGACAGGACAGTTGACGCCCACATTAAAAACCTGCGCCGTAAGATGCAACACCGTGAGGTCGAAAAAGACGCCGACAGCCCCGAACTCATCAGGACTGTGTATGGCGTGGGTTATGTCTTTACCGGAGTGCCAGATGAGGGAAAAGAGTGAGAAATAAGATTTTTCTTGCCTTTGTCTCTGTAATTATAACCGCGCTCATCTCCGGCTATATCTTTAAGTGGCTTATGACCACTGATTTCACAGACTACGTCGGGACTATGCAAAAGCAAAATATCTACTGGGTCGTGGCATCCCTTGAGGAAAGCTATAAAGACGGCACATGGGACGACAGTGTCATGTTTGAGGCGGTACACTGGGCAACTATGCTGGGGTTTGACATCGCGGTGCTTGACGCGGCGGGGGGCGTAGTCATGGACTCAGGGAGGGTCTATGAGATGCTTCCACATGCGATGAGCCACAGGATGATGGATATGCTGGAACATAACAAGGCCACAGGGCAGTACCTGTTATATCCGCTTACCGTCGGCGGCGTCAATTTCGGCACGGTAAAGATACGCCCGGCACAGGGGTATGTCGCAATAAAGGAGGAGTTGTTTAAAAGGCACGGCATGTATTTTATGGCCGTATCGCTTGGCGTTGCCGGTGGCGGGGCGGTGCTGCTGGCCTTCTTATTTACGAGACTTTTGATAACTCCAATTAAACGCCTCAAGGATGCCTCAGATAAGATTGCCAGTGGCGATTTAAATGCCCGGTGCGAAATAGGCTCAAACGACGAGATTGGAGCGCTTGCCTCATCGTTTAATCAAATGGCCGCCGCCTTAGAGCGCGAAGATTTATTAAGAAAACACATGATGGCCAACATTACCCACGAACTCAGAACACCGTTGACTATAATGAAGGCAAACGTCGAGGCCGTCATAGATGGCGTTGTCAGCAGCCCCGCAGAGGCGCTCCTCAATGTCAATCAGGCCATTGACAGGCTCACGAGGCTCGTAAAAGGAATCGAAGACCTCGTAAAGGCCGAAGAGGACACGCTTAAAAAATGTCACTATGAGGTCGTAGATATGCGTGAGTTTGTCTCGTCTCTGACTGAGCAGTTTATCGCGCCCGCCGCCCAAAAGGGTTTATTTATCACCATCGAAGTACCAGACACGCTGGACATGGCAACCGACAGGGAGAAACTTTCCACTATACTAATAAATCTCATATCAAACGCCGTTAAGTTCACGACATCCGGCGGGGTCATCGTATCTGGCGCGCAGGACAACGGGGGATTCAGTATTGCAGTAAAAGACACCGGCTGCGGCATCGCGGCAGAGGAGCAGCAGTTGATATTTGGCAGATTATACAAACGAGGAGCCGCGTCGGGTATGGGAATAGGGCTTTCCATCGTAAACGAGTTAACCGCCGCGCTCAACGGCACGATAACGGTCAAAAGCGGATTGGGCAAGGGAAGCACTTTTACGGTAAAGT
This sequence comes from Nitrospirota bacterium, assembly GCA_015233685.1. Classification (GTDB taxonomy): domain Bacteria; phylum Nitrospirota; class Thermodesulfovibrionia; order Thermodesulfovibrionales; family Magnetobacteriaceae; genus Magnetominusculus; species Magnetominusculus dajiuhuensis. Next base: position 24,257 of record JADFXF010000018.1, read on the forward strand.
TCCCCGCCGCCTCAGGACACCGCGGTAGTTAATTCTGAAATTTGCTTGAAACTTCATAATTCCTTCACAATTTAACGGTATAATGAAGGTAGATAGTCATAACAAAACAAAATCAGGAGGTAAGTCAATGAAGAAGATGGGAGTTTTACTTGTAGTATCAATGCTAGTGCTACTGGTGGTGGTTGATGGTTACGCCTTTATGGGCGGCGGTATGGGTAGTAGTATTGTAGGCCGCGGCATGAATGGAAACGGTATGAACGGCAGCGGTATGGGCAACAGTGGCAATGGCATGGACAACAACAGTATGGGTGGCAATGGAATGAATGGCAATGGCATGGGTGGTAACGGCATGGGCAATATGAGTTGGTAATATCTTAAGCGTTTTATTAAGTATGCTGTCAACCCATTGGTGCAGGTCAAAGTGCCTTCATTAATGGGTTGATTACAAGGGTAATTGACTAATAATAAAGATTGAAATAATTAATAGGATAGGGTATTCTGTTTATGTGCAGTGTTAGCGTACTAAATTATTTTCAGGAGGCAAGACAATGAGAAAAAGGGTATTTCTGTTATTAGTAGTTGTGATGGCGTTAACGGTTACGGCGGTTTACGCCAAGGAACTGAAGATGGTGAAGAAGGCGGGGGAATATACCGTTCAGATTAAATTTGACAAGTCAAGCCCCATTGTTGGCGACAATGCCGCCGCAATCGAAATAACCGACTCTATGGGTAGACTCGTTACCGACGCTAAGATTAAGCTGGACTACTCCATGCCCGCTATGCCGGGGATGCCCGCTATGAACTACTCGGCTGACATCAAACAAACCGGCGAGGTATATAACGCCATTTTAAACCTGTCAATGGCCGGCTCGTGGAATATTGACGTTAAGATTACACATGAGAAAAAGACCGTGTCGGCAAAATTCACTATTGATGCTAAATAAAGCCGCTTATATTTTGCTTATCGGGCTGATTTTCGTCGCTGCCGTTGGACTTAAAAACGCCGCCGCTGAGGACCTGAACCTCGACAAGTTAATTGCGGAGGCGCTTACCGGAAATCACGAAATCATCGCCGCCGACTCAAAGGTTGAAACGTCGGGGTTTAGAATCCCACAAGCAGCGGCTCCCCCCGATCCCATCGTCTCTATTGGTTATCAGAATGAGGGTTTTCAACGATATACTTTAGGCGAGGAACAGGGTTCTCAGTGGATGCTTGGCCTTTCGCAGACATTCCCATTCCCCGGCAAACTCGCCCTCAGAGAGCAGGCCGCCGCCAAAGAGACCGATTCCCTGAAGGCCGTGCGCGAAGATGTTGCCCTGAAGACCGTCGCCCGTGTGAAGGAGCTGTACTTCGACCTCCTCCTTTCGTATAAGACGATTGAGATAATCGAAGAGCGCGCTGCCCTGTTTGAGGCGTTTACCGACGCCGCCCTTGCCCGTTACTCCTCCGGCATGGGCCAGCAGGGGGACGCCCTCATGGCCCAGCAGGAAAAATATATGCTCATGGAAAAAGAAGAGATGGAAAGGCAAAAGATTGAATCCATGTCGGGCGAGCTGAACACGACCCTTGGGCGCGATGTGAACTCCCCGCTTGGCAGGCCAACTGTCCGCCCAAAGACCCCATTCACTATGACGCTTGAAGGGACTATCAGGCGGGCTTATGAGGCATCACCGGCTATAAGGGCAAAAGAGGAGCTGCTTGCAGAGGCGAGAATTAAGACCGCCTCGGCTAAAAAGGATGCGTATCCTGACGTATCCCTAAGCGCGGGGTATTATAAGAGGAGCGGGGATTTTAAGGACATGTGGAGCCTGACGGCCTCATTCCCAATCCCCATATTCTATGGTAAGAAACAAAACATGGCCGTCAGTGAGGCCGCCTCTATGGCCACCGAGGCCGCGCACGAACTTGATAACGCAAAGGCGATGCGCGCCGCCGCCGTTCGTGAAAACTATACGATGATTCAGGCGTCCGAAAAACTGATGGGCCTATACAAGGACGCACTGATACCACGTACATGGCAGGACTATGAGCTTGCCGTCTCAGGTTATATAAACGGCAGGGTGGATGCCCTTACAGTGGTGACCAGATTAAAATCCCTCCTTGACTATGAACTTCAGTACTGGAGCCAATATGCCGCAAGAGAAAAGGCCGCGGCGCGTCTTGAGGCTCTGACCGCCCCAAGCGCTAAAGGTGGTGAATGATGATTAGAAAATGTTATACAGCGGCATTTATTATAATATTATACATGCTTAGTATGGGCACACTCTTTGCTGAGCAGCCCAAGACCGTGGAAATCCCTGTTGAAAAGCAGCGGCAAATCGGCCTCAAGACGGTGGCCGTAGAGACGAAACCCATGATTAAGACGATTAGAACCGTTGGGACAGTTACGCTTGACGAAAAACGCCAGGCCACCGTCAACACCAAAGTTGACGGCTGGATAGAACGCCTCTATGTGGATTACACCGGAAGATATGTAAAAAAAGGAGAGGCGATAGCAGAGATATATAGCCCGGAGCTGATGGCAACCCAGCAGGAATATTTAAATCTTATTAAATGGGCAAAGCGGTATAACGACGCCAAAGCGCCAGAGGTTACTAACTCCCCTGATGACATAAGCGGCCAGCTCAACGCCGCGCTTTCAAAAGACGCCATGTCAATAGTCGAGGCCGCAAGGACACGCCTGAAGCGCTGGGACATCACCGACAAAGAGATAAAAGCCATCGAAACCACAGGCAAACCCACCAGAACCCTCACGCTCTATAGCCCTGTAAGCGGCTACGTGACAGAGAAAAAGGCCGTCGCAGGGCAGCGCGTTGCCGCTGGTGAGAAACTCTTTGATGTCGCCGATTTGTCAACACTATGGGTCATCGCCGACATATATGAAAATGAGTTACCGATGATTAAATTAGGCCAGACCGCCGCTATCACACTTAGTTACTATCCCGATATGAAGCTATCCGCAAAGATTGACTATATCTACCCGGGCATTGCGGCTGACACAAGGACGGTAAAGGTTCGATTTAGTGTGCCTAATCAAAATGGCCGGCTGCTGCCGCAGATGTTTACAAACGTCGGGCTGACAGTAAATATGGGAAATAAACTCGTCGTCCCGCGCGACGCGATAATTGATACTGGAAAGACACAGGTTGTATATGTGGAGGCCGAAGAGGGGTTTTTTGAGCCAAGAGTAGTCACCGTTGGCCTGACCACGGGCGATATGGTGGAAGTTACACGGGGCTTAAAAGACAAGGAAAAGGTGGTGGCGGCAGCCTCGTTTCTCATTGATTCAGAGGCCAAACTCAAGGGTATCAACCCGGCACCGCAGAAATAAACACGGTATGATAGCGAAACTCATAGCGGCAAGCGCGCGTAATAAGTTTATCGTCGTCCTCCTTGTTGGTTTTTTGTTTCTGTGGGGGTTGTGGGCGTTAAAGAAGACCCCGCTTGACGCCATCCCTGACCTCAGCGACACACAGGTAATAATCTATACCAAATGGGAGGGGCGTTCACCTGATTTAATCGAAGACCAGATAACCTACCCGATAACCTCAACCCTGCTTGCCGCCCCTAAGGTAAAGACAGTCAGGGGGTTTTCTTTTTTCGGCACATCGTTTATCTATGTAATATTTGATGAGGGCACGGACATATATTGGGCAAGGAGCCGTGTGCTTGAGTACCTGCAGGGTGTGAAAGATAAGATTCCGGCAGACGTCAACCCAACATTAGGCCCTGACGCCACAGGGCTTGGCTGGGGGTTTGAATACGCCGTCGTGGATGAGACCGGCGGACACGATTTGTCAGAGACCAGGACACTACAGGATTATACCCTTAAGCTTGCGTTAGAGAGTGTCCCCGGCGTGTCTGAGGTGGCAAGCGTCGGCGGCTTCGTAAAACAGTATCAGATAAACATAGACCCCAATCGCCTCGTATCATATGGCATACCCATAACAAAGGTAATTGAGGCGGTCAAAAAAAGCAATCGTGACGTAGAGGGACGTGTGCTTGAGTTCTCCGGCACTGAGTACATGGTAAGGGGCAGGGGTTATATCAAGACAGTTGCGGATATTGAAGACATCCCCGTTGGGACAAACGGCGGCGGCACGCCCATCTATATAAAGGACATCGCGCACGTTGCACTTGGCCCCGAAATAAGGCGCGGTCTTGCTGACCTTGATGGAAGGGGCGAGGTGGCCGGTGGTATCGTCGTGGTGCGATTTGGCGAAAACGTCCTCGACGTTATTGACAGGGTTAAGGAAAAGATAAAAAACGACATAGAGCCAAGCCTTCCTAAAGGGGTTAAAATTGTAACCACATACGACAGGTCTGACCTGATTGGCAAGGCAATAGACACGCTAAAAGACGAGATAATCAAACTCTCCATCGCTGTGAGCGTGGTGTGCGTGGTGTTTTTATTTCACCTGCCTAGTGCGTTAGTAGTGATACTAACACTGCCGATAGCCATAATAATGTCGTTTATATGTATGTACTATCTGGGCGTTACGTCAAATATCATGAGCCTGAGCGGTATTGCCATAGCCATTGGGGCAATGGTTGACGCCTCAATAATTATGGTGGAACAGGCGCACAAGAAACTTGAGCAGTGGGAACACGATGGTTGTCCCGGCTGCAGAACCGACATAGTAATCGAGGCCGCACAGGAGGTAGGCCCATCGCTGTTCTTCTCCCTGTTAGTAATTATGGTGGGATTTCTGCCCGTGTTCACGTTGCAGGAACAGGCGGGGAGGCTGTTTAAGCCGCTTGCCTATACGAAGACATTTGCCATGCTGTTTTCGTCTTTCCTTGCTGTGACGATAACGCCGGTGCTGATGACGCTGTTTATCAGAGGTAAGATAAGGCCGGAGGAGAAAAACCCCGTAAGCATAGCACTGCATTATCTGTATGAGCCGGTGGCGAGGCTCTCGCTGCGTTTTAAGTGGATTGTCATCATATTGGCAATTATTATAATGGGTCTGACGGTGTATCCATACAAGAAGATTGGGACTGAGTTCATGCCGCCGCTCTATGAAGGGACGCTGTTTTATATGCCCGTTACGGTGCCGGGGGCGTCAATATCAGAGGCCGCCAAATTATTGCAGATGCAGGATGCGATACTAAAGACAATCCCCGAAGTGGCGCAGGTGTTTGGCAAGGCGGGTAGGGCTGAGACGGCAACCGATCCGGCACCGATAGAGATGTTTGAGACAATTGTTAATCTAAAACCGGAGGCGCAGTGGCGAAAGGGACTGACTGTTGAGGACTTAAAGAACGAGATGAACGATGCGTTGACGATCCCGGGCGTTGCCAACTCATTCACCATGCCCATAAAGGCGCGCATAGATATGCTGTCAACGGGGATAAGGACACCCGTCGGGATTAAAATACTAGGCCCGAAACTGGAGGAGATTGAACGCATAGGGCTTGAAATAGAAAACGCCGTAAAGACAATCCCCGGCACGAGGAGCGCATACGCGGAGCGCGTGATGACGGGATATTTCCTTGATTTCGAGGTCAAACGCCGCGAGGCCGCCCGCTACGGCCTGACGGTTGACGACGTTCAGGATGTAATTCAATCGGCAGTCGGAGGTATGAACCTGACAACGACGGTGGAGGGAAGACAGCGATTTCCGGTCAACGTAAGATATTTAAGGGATTTAAGGGGCAATATAGATGATTTAAAGCGGGTGCTTGTGCCGCTGATGCCGGGCAGTTCAAGGGGGGCAAGCTCATCATCATCGCCGTCAATGCCCTCAATTGCCCAAATTGCCCAAGTTCCGATGGGCGAGATAGCAGACATAAAAGTCACCCAGGGACCCACAGCGATAAAAAGCGAAGAGGGGCTGTTAACGGCATACGTCTATATAGATTTCTCTGGCAGAGATGTGGGAAGTTACGTAGAGGAGGCGAAGAAGAGGGTTGCCGGTGCTGTAAAAATCCCATCGGGTTATCGCCTTAAATGGAGTGGTGAGTATGAATACATAGTGGAGACCCATAAGCGGCTCAAGCTGGTAATCCCGCTTACGGCGTTTCTGATTTTCGTTCTGGTATATATCAACACTAAATCGGCGGTAAAAACGGCCATCGTGCTGCTGGCCGTGCCGTTTTCGCTGGTCGGGTCGTTCTGGTTCCTTTACCTTTTAAATTACAACATGAGCATAGCGGTGTGGGTGGGGATGATAGCCCTTGCGGGGCTGGACGCCGAGACGGGTGTGGTCATGCTGTTATATCTTGAGCTGTCCTACGAAAAGTGGAAACAAGAGGGAAAATTAAATTCATACGGTGACCTGAAGGATTCGATTATGCACGGCGCGGTCAAGCGAATCAGGCCTAAGATAATGACGGTAAGCGTGATATTGGCGGGGTTAATCCCTGTGATGTTTTCCACGGGGGCGGGTTCAGACGTGATGAAAAGAATAGCCGCCCCAATGGTCGGCGGCGTGGTAACCTCCACAGTGCTTGAATTGATTATCTATCCTGCGATATATATCATCTGGAAGGGCAGGAGGTTCAGGAGTTAATTTTACTTCATAAGAATAACTACTATCTAATTCTATTTTTAAATCATATGTGCATTAATAATCAATGATTAGTGTATTTATGAAATATCTTAGTCTGTCATTCCGGCTTGTCCGGAATCTGTCTCAGCACATCCTCAAGCCAAATACGATTC
>JADFXF010000019.1 GCA_015233685.1 Nitrospirota bacterium
AATCTGTCTGTATTGTTCGTATGTGATTTTATATATTCGCCCGCTATGTCGGTGCCGGGAAACTGTCTGTCATATTGGCGCATGGTGCTGTCTTTTACCGCGTACAGGCTCAAAAGAAGTATCAGAAACGAGGCATATTTTAAATGCCTTATTTTTATTATGGACGTAAACAGATAATGAAAGGCGAAGGCCATAGAAAACGCCGCCAGATATACGTAAGGCATTTGGTAGTAGTTGTGCTGATAGAAATACAGACTAAATATCATCATATAAACGACGAATGAACCCAAATATGAAAGGAAAAAGCCCCTCGTCCGCCCTTTTTTTACAAATAACAGGGCGAGCAGCCCCAAAAACATGGCCGCGCCCAACGGCACAGAGTAGTTGTCCTGCCAGAAGGCCATTATAGTGGCACCGTTGGTTTGCCAGTATTGGAGCGTAAACGGGTCAAACGGCCTGATATTGTGCAGTGACCCCTCAGTCAGGGACTCATTTACGTTTGTAAGTTTCGTTATCCAGATGTAAAGCGGCAGGACTAAGATAACTAAAAACCCAACGTATGGCCTGAAGCGCATTGACTTAATATCGTCTAAAGTGCGCCTGTAAGGAACTAAGGGCAGCACAGCAAGTGTCGGCACTAAAAATGAGAGCTTCAAAAGCCCGATAAGGGCGGCGGATATCCCCGCATACAGGGCGTTAGCAACGCCGGAGTCCTCAGACCATTTGATAAAATAATAATAAAACACGAGCAGGAGAAATAAACACGGGCTCTCCGGCTGGATATTCCTGCCAAAGAACACATTAAGCGGCATAATGGCCATAAACCCCGCCGTAACGAGTGAGAGTACCTCATCGCCGGTGATTTTTTTCGTAACCGCGTAAGACAGGGGTATCGTCCCAAGGGAAAACAGAATAATCTGCAGGCGCATCGTCCAGAAACTAACGCCGAATATCTTCCACAGCACCACCCCGATATAGGGTATCAGTGGAAACTGCGGGTATTCCTCATAATAAGGGATGTCCTTGTCTGCCGATTGGAAGAACACCTCCCTGTGAATGGAGATGCCCTTGTTGTAAAAATTCAGTGCCTCGCTCAGGTGCTGGTTTTCCTTTAGATTATGCAGCCCAACGCTGACATAGTCAATGTGGTATGCCCGCAGGGAAAAACCATAAACGATAAACACCAATAAGAGTATCTTTACGTAATGTGCCCTAAAAAATGCCGCAGAGGCATTTTCCTTTACGACCACCGCCTGTTTAACCGCATGTCTTGTCTTCTTAGCCATAAGGATGTAATCAGGGGTGAAGGGGGGTTACCCCCCTTCGTCTTTAATCCCTGTACGTGTTAGTAAGTTATCTTTCGGATATATGCGTTTTCGTGGCACTTATTGCAGAACTGGTCTGCAGCGGGATGGCAGCCGGAACAGGTGGCTATGGTTTCCCTGCCGCTTATAATCGCCTCGTCATGGGTGGTCTTCCATGTTTCTATGGGTGAGTGGCTCGGTGGGGGTGGAATCCCCGGTGCCGGCATCTCTAACGCCAGCACATCCTTGTATGTCTTGCCGGCAAAGACCGGCTCTACCCCTACGTATTCGTGGCATTTATTACAGAATTTGTCGGGTTGCTGATGGCATGGAAGGCAATTGGTATCCTTTAGTTTTCCCTTGCTCATCAAGGTCATGTGATTGGTGGCTATCTTGTCTTTAACGTGATACCATGGGAATAAATGAATACCCACAGGCACCTGCAGGGCTGACTCGCCTTTGGCACCTACCGCTGGCATCTCCGGCCTTTCACATCCGGCCACAACAATCGCAAACACCCCCACCAGCACGGTCAATATAATCTTATACCTCAAGACTCTCTCTACCATTATACACTCTCCTTCGCGCCAAGCACTATGGCTCTGCCTACAAGCTGATGAATTCCGCCGACTTCCTCCATAGCAATGCCATAGGCAGGGAACATCTTGCTTAACTGCGCCTTGCATATTGCACATATCAGGGCTACAAAGTTGACACCGCTTTCCTGTTTGGCGTAATGGTATGCCTGCATCCTCGGCATCGCCCCCTTTACCCTTGTGGCCATCATGTCGTCGCCAAGCAGCCCCTGTCCGGCACCGCAACAGAATGTCCTTTCTCTTATCGTAGCTTCCGGCATGTCAACGAACTTTTCACAGACCCCGCGTATAACCGCCCTGGGAATCTCAAACTGCCCGTTTGGCATACCACCCATCTCCATCGCCCTTGCGACCTGACATGAGTCGTGCATCGTTACGATAAACTCCTCGTTGGCCGACTTGTCTATCTTCAGGGCACCGCGGTTAAGCAGGTCGTTGGTAAGCTCGCATATATGCTGCGGCCTCTTGTACTTAGGGTCAAGATAATCAAACGGCCCCCACATGGTGTTGCTGTAGTTGCACAGTACCCTCCACATGTGTCCGCATTCGCCGCCCACTACGCGCTTGACCTTTAAATCCCTTGCGGCCTCCCATATCCTTTTGTTTATCTTTTTCATGTGTTCATAATTGTGGATAAACAGTCCGAAGTTGCCGCCCTCTGAGGCATGGGTACTCATCGTCCAGCTTATGCCGGCCTGATGAAACACCTTCGCGTATCCGTAGAGTGATTCAATATGCGGCGAGGCAAAAAAGTCCGCGCTCGGCGTGACAAACAACACCTCAGCCCCTTCCTCATCTATCGGTACCCTTATGTTGTCCATCTCAAGTTGCTCCTGAAGGTCATCCTGAACAAACTCAAGGGCATTTATGATAGCGTTTTGTTGCATCCCAAGATTATTTCCTGCTGTCTGCGCCTTAAAGATTATCTCGTGCAAATATTTCTGGACAAGTCCTACGCTGTTTAAGATTTCTCTGGCGGCCATTGTTATCTCGGCCGTGTCTATGCCGTATGGACAAAAGACTGAACAGCGTCTGCACTCCGAGCACTGATAGAAATACGTGTACCACGTGACAAGCAGCTCCTCGGTGAGGTCAGAGCCGTTTACAAACCTGCTGCCGAAGAGTTTGCCGGGCAGAGTGAAATATCTCCTGTAAACCTTGCGCATAAGCTCAGCTCTGGCTACGGGCATGTTGAGAGGGTCGCCTGTGCCAAGATAATAGTGGCACTTGTCAACGCACGCCCCGCACTTCACACAGATGTCCATGAAGAGCTTTACAGAGCGATACTTTTTGAGCATCTCATCCATCTTCCTCAGGAATACCTCTTTCCAGTTCGGTATCAGTCCATCGGCCGGGTAACCAAGATGCTCCAGCATCTCTTTGGCCGTCAACAACTGGGCTTTAACCCCTAACATGGCGTTTGGGTTTAGGTCCGGTATGTTTATCTCGCCGGTGAGCTTGACCGGTTTGACCTTTATTTTAGAAAACTTCAGTTCTTCCTGTATTCTTTCATTGGCCTCGCAGGCTTCGTCACACTGCTCTGCGGCCGTTTTTTCCTCTGTCATTATCAATACCTCCGTCTATCCTTTATCCCAGGGATTTATATACCTGACTTCTCTGGCGTTGTTTATCATGTTTCTGGTCGGACTGAAGAAGTAACCCCCGGCGTGCATCAGCTTACTAAATGGGAAATATATAAGCAGCAGCGCTACCAGACTCAGGTGGGTTATAAATAACGGATTCCCTGGCGCGTGATGCGGGTGCATAATCATAACAAGGAAAGGCGTTTTCAACTCCATAAGCTCAAGCATAAATGCCTTCACCTCTACAACATTCGGCCTGAAACGCTCATAGTGCAGCATTATCCCGCTCTGAACAATTCCCATAATTAACAAAAGTACGAAGTAATCAGCAAAGGAGCTTACATAGTTTACCTTTTTGTCCATAAACCTTCTGACAAAGAGAATGATTAGAGCCACCATCAACAACGAAGCAATGGCCAGCGCGCCATTGCCAAGCGCGACTAAAAATCCGGGTACCGGATGAACGAAATATCTCAGGTGCCTTATGATCATCAGTAAAAACGTAAAATGAAACACCCATCCCGCAATAAAAAGCAGCGTGGTGCCTTTAGCCAGGCTCCTGAAAAATAAAACATCCCCCGCCATCCTCATTATAACGCCTGACAGTGTGGTGGGCTGAGGAGTTTGCGGTATCTTTAACGGCTGAGGGGTCTTATAGTATCCAAAATATATCTTACACAAAAACCCGGCAGCAAAAACCAGGCAGGCCGCATAAACTATTCCACTGACATACATGTCAATCATGAATTTTATACCATTTATCATACCATTCATCATTCCGCCCGTTGAGCCGCTTGCGTTACGGCCCTCTTTAAATTACCCGATATTGCACAAACTGGAAACGCCTAGTAGAAACTACCAGGCGTCCATTATCCTCTGCCAATGTTCGGCACGGACTTTTCGCCCTCACCGAAAAAAAAGCTTACTTTATACGCAGCCCGTAGGCTTAGGAAGTCCGGCGTACCTACACGCCTGCTTCGCCGGGCCATCTGGAAATAACTGATAGAGATACTTGGTGTTGCCCTTGTCGGCTCCCATCGTCTTCTTTATCTCTTTCACCAGAATCTTGATCATCGGAGCTATCTGATACTGCTGATAGTACGACCTTAAAAAGTTGATTACTTCCCAGTGGGGTTCAGAAAGTTCAAGATTGTCTTCCTTAGACAACATCTTCGCCAAATCCTCTGACCAATCGTTCAGGTTTGTCAGATAACCGTCCTCGTCAAGCTCGATCTTCTTTCCTGCACAGTCAATTGTACGCATATTCATCCTCCTGTTGTGTTATAAATTAATCTTCGGGAAACTCCCTTTCTGTTCGATTATCTCTTCTGCTTTCAATAACCTTACAAAGTTAATATACCTGACGCCCTACCGTCAAATAAATTTTATTAATAAGTTTATCAATAAATTTTATTAAGCCCGTCTTTCCTCGTTCTACAGACATTTTATTCGGTTTGCCGTTTTTTGAGCTTGACAAAAATCATATTCACTATCCTGTCTTTTGGGTTGCTGCTCACGGCCTTTGATGACAGGGTGTGGTCGTTTTCTCTATAGATGACAAATTTTTCCTCAAAGTCCTTTTCAGATTCCAGGGACTGGGCAAGGTCCCAGTCTTCATTGCACGCATAGGCCAGGGCATCCATAAAGGCCTCGCCCATGTTTTTTCTCGTCGGGTCATACGAAAAAACCGCCCCACAGCCGCATGTCCCTCCCGAAAAATACCCCAGTATTGTTGACACCTCACGCGGCCGCTCAAACAGCGTCCTGCAAAAAGGACATCGCGGCTCCGTAAGCACACTCTTGTCTTCTCTTATATGCTGCCCGTATTTTCCCATCGTCAATATTATATTAACTGGCCTTTTTTGTCAAATTTCCGCCAAAAAAGATTAAGGGATTATAGAGATTAACGACGAAGGGGGATAATCCCCCTTCACCCCGTAAATCTTGCCACGTTTTGTCTATCGCGTTTGGGCTGCCGCCCGTTGGCGGCCTCAGTACTCCTTGCATTATGTCCAGCTTTAGTGTTACCATCACGTAATGACTCATCTACTGGTATCATGGATAATCATGACAGCCTCGGTGTTAGTGGCCGCATATGTGCTGCCCGGTGTGCGGGTGGGGAGTTTTGGGAGCGCCCTCGTGGTTGCCATTGCAATCGGGGTCTTAAACGCCGTCCTCAGGCCGGTTTTGATTATTTTGACCTTGCCGCTGACTATTTTGACATTAGGGCTTTTTATACTGGTCATTAACGCGATAATTGTCATGATTGTGGGTAGTATCGTCAAGGGCTTTGAGGTAAGAGGGTTTTTTACGGCCGTCTTGTTTAGTGTTATACTTTCCATCGCCCACTGGATACTGCAAAATGTCATTCACGCATAGGCACGTATAGTTCCCATGAATATTTTTAATTTCACGGTATTGAAATCTTCCCCCCATATAGGTTATTATCTTGTGGGTTGTTATCTTGTATGAATTTAAAGAGAGGTGGAAAGTATCGTAATTAACATCGCAGGTGAGGCAATACAGCGGGATGGCAGCCAGGGCGCGGACGATATCCTTAAGAGGCTTAAGAAGGTGAATGCCTTAGCCCTGAAAAACGCGGAGGGCTATTTGTTTGACATCTCCTCGCTGGCTGAGTTGGCCGGGGTAAAAGACGCCGCGGAATTCACCGCAGTCACCATAGACTCACCGGAAGGTCTCGCAATCTGCCGCCACAGCGTGTCTCATCTAATGGCCCATGCCGTAAAAGACCTCTATCCCGCCGCAAAGGTGACAATCGGGCCATCCACAGAGGATGGTTTTTATTATGATTTCGACATTGACACACCATTTACCCCCGACGACCTTTCAGCCATAGAAAAGGCTATGCAGAGGTTAATAAAGAAGAATAACCCGTTCGTTAGAAAGACCATGTCTAAGGCCGACGCGATTAAGTTGTTTCAGGCAATGGGCGAGGGCTATAAAGTAGAAATAATTGAGGCAATTGAGGCCGATGAGGTCAGCCTGTACGAAGAGGGAGGCTTTATTGATCTGTGCCGCGGGCCACATGTGCCGTGTACGGCCTCAGTACGCGCATTTAAACTGCTTAAGACCGCGGGGGCGTACTGGCGGGGCGACGAAAAAAACAAGATGCTCCAGCGCATATATGGAACCGCCTTTGCCACACAGGAAGATTTAAAACGCCATCTTGAGTTTCTAGAAGAGGTCAAACGCCGCGACCACAGGAGGCTTGGCAAGGAGCTTGACCTGTTCAGCATACACGACGACATCGGCGCGGGCCTTATCCTTTGGCACCCTAACGGGGCGATGATACGAAAGACCATTGAGGACTTTTGGCGTGAAGAGCACATTAAAGCAGACTATAAACTGCTCTACACCCCTCACATAGCAAAAATAGACCTCTGGAAAAAGAGCGGCCATCTCGACTTTTATAAAGAAAATATGTACACCCCTATGGATATTGACGGCGCTGACTATGAGATTAAGCCGATGAACTGCCCGTTTCATATTGCGATTTATAAGAGTGCGTTGAGAAGCTACAGGGATTTACCAATAAAATACGCGGAGCTTGGCACGGTTTACAGGTATGAACGCTCAGGCGTATTACACGGGCTTTTGCGCGTAAGGGGATTTACGCAGGACGACGCGCATATATTTTGCCGTATTGACCAGATAGAAAGTGAAATATTGGACGTACTGGATTTTACGCTTTTTGTGCTGAGGACGTTCGGATTTGAGAAATATGACGTATATCTGTCCACGAGGCCGGACAAGTATGTGGGGACACTTGATAATTGGGAGGTTGCCACTGAGGCCCTTAGAAAGGCACTTCAGAAGAAGGGGCTTAAGTATGAGACTGACCCCGGTGAGGGGGTGTTCTATGGCCCGAAGATTGACATAAAGGTGAAGGATTCCCTGAACAGGCAGTGGCAGTGCAGCACCATTCAGGTAGATTTCAATCTTCCTGAGCGTTTCGATGTCACCTATCGTGCCTCAGATGACAAGGAGCATATGCCTATAATGATTCACAGGGCGTTGATGGGTTCTCTGGAGAGGTTTTTTGGGATACTCATTGAGCATTACGCCGGGGCATTTCCTCTTTGGCTGGCACCCGTACAGGTGTCTGTACTTACAATATCGGAAAGGCAGGCGGAGTTTGCTAAAGAGACTGCCGCCGCCCTCATGAAGGCCAGCGTAAGGGTTGAGACCGATTATGGAGATGAGAAAATAGGCTACAAGATAAGGCAGTCGTCGCTGAAGAAAATCCCCTATGCCGTTCTGATAGGAGACAAAGAGATGGAGTCACGCTCACTGACAGTAAGAAAGAGAAATGGCGAGAACTTAGTTTTCGGGGATATGAATAATCTTCTTGATTTTTTACGGGAAGAGATAGAAAGCAGGAGGTAGGGCCATAAATAAAAAAATCAGGATAAACGAACAAATCAAGGTCAACCAGATCAGGTTGATTGATGTAGAAGGCGCTCAGATGGGTATCGTAGCGGTCAGAGACGCCATAAAGTCGGCCAAAGAGAAGGGACTTGATTTGGTTGAAGTTGCCCCGGGGGCGAATCCACCCGTGTGCAGGATTATGGATTTCGGCAAGTACAAGTATCAGATAAGCAAAAAACACACACACAAAAAGACGATTGACGTAAAAGAGGTGAAAATCAGGCCCCGCATATCGGAACATGACCTTGAAAGGAAGATTGGCCAGGTGAAGACGTTTGTGGCCGAAGGCAACAAGGCTAAGGTTTCGATGTTTTTCAGAGGGAGGGAAATCGTAAGGCCGGAACATGGAATGGTGGTGTTTGAAAAGATGATGGAACAGCTCGAAGGCCAATGTAATTTTGAGTTGAAACCTAAATTGGATGGAAAAAGTATCATTATGGTCGTTGCCCCTAAATGAATCTATGTTAAAATAGAACCAACCTTTTTAAAAGCGATGGGCCTGTGTTGAGGAGACGCCATTTTTTTGTCTTGACAACCTGAGGGCTATACCAATATTATATCTCTTAACGATATGAGTGGAAAGATAAGAGATGTGATAGCGGGCAGTGTGCTTCGGGTGTTCGTAATTTTATTCGTGCCAGCCGTTGTATTTGTGTCAGCCGCTGTGCTTGAATCGGCCTACGCCGTGCCCCCGGGCAAGATACTCGAATGGGAATGCGCAGAGGGCAAGGTTGTCTTTGAAGGCACCAAACATGCCGGCAAGGGGATAAAGTGTACTCAATGCCATCTGGAGGTATTCAGGATGAGGCACGGGGTGACAAAAATGACTATGAAAGAGATGGACGATGGGGCGTTCTGCGGGGCCTGCCACAACGGTAAGACTTCATTCAGCACATCTGCCGGGAAGCACTGCGCGAAGTGCCATGTTAAGTGAATGCCTGCGAAGTTAATTCCGCAGAGGGTTCTCTGGAATCCAGTTTTCCTAACGGGGTTGACTACACAGGCAACTTAAATAATCGTAACGCCCCATTTGCCAACCGGCGGGATTTGCCAACTGCCAACGTTTAATATTATATGTAAGTGAGCCAGTCGCGGTACTTGTCAACCCTACCGGCAACCGTGTCAAAGAATATTGATTGGAGTTTTGTGGTTATCTCGCCCGGCTTGCCTTTGCCGATTTTGCGATTGTCCACCTCTATGATTGGCGTAATCTCTGCGGCAGTGCCGGAGAAAAATGCCTCGTCCGAGATGTATAGCTCGTCTCTTGTGAACCTCGTCTCGTTGACTCCCAGGCCGTTGTCGGCGGCGATTTTCATAATACTGTCTCTGGTAATGCCTTCAAGTATGGAAGTAAGCGGCGTAGTCTTTAATTTTCCATTTCTCACAATGAAAATGTTTTCACCGGAGCCTTCGGCGACATAACCGTCGGCGTCAAGCATCAGCGCCTCCGCAAATCCCAGAGTTATAGCTTCTTTTTTGGCGAGCTGTGAGTTAATGTAATAGCCCGACACCTTTCCGCGTGACATATTGGAGTTTACGTGATTTCTGATAAACGACGATACCTTTACGCGAATGCCGCTTTGGATGGCGTCTTTGCCAAGATAAGAAGCCCCCCACGGGTAGGCGGCCACTGCCACCCTTATCGGGTTGTTCTTGGGGTATAGGCCAATCATCCCGTATCCAATGTAGACAAAAGGCCGGATGTAACACTCCTCAAGCTTGTTTATCTTTACACAATCAACGACGGCATTAACTATCTGCTCTCTTGTGAAGGGTATATGCACCTGAAAGATATGCGCTGAGTCGAACAACCTGTCCACATGCTCCCTGAGCCTGAACACAGCAGGGCCGGAGGCAGTCTTGTAGGCGCGGATTCCCTCAAAGACGCCAAGCCCGTAGTGCAGCGTGTGCGTCATAACGTGAACAGTAGCGTCTTCCCAGTTGACGAACTCGCCGTCCATCCATATTTTTTCGGTCTTTTCTATCACACGTCTTTTATAACAACAATCGGGTGTCTATGTCAAGGGTAAAGAATAAGTTTTTTTAAAAAAGATAAGGTTAAATAGTCTGGAGCAGCCGCCTCCGGCTAAATAATCTTAAGAACCAATCGTTATTTCGTAATCGGACAGGGATAGAATCATTGATAACTTCTCTATAAGTCCACGAGTTCTGAATCTGCCGTATGCCTGCGAGTAGCCATTTAAGTGGAGGGTTTTGAGTTGTTCGTCTATTGACCATTTGCCTCCACCTCCAACGTGCCAGTGTGTATCGTGTATATCAAAATGCTTATGTTCGCTGCTGTATATGCCGTCAATGCCACGTTGCTCACAAAAGAGTCTGACAATGTCGGCGTGATAGGCTGAAAAACCCTTTGGAGACAAGACGATAAACTCATCGGCACGGTATTTATTGAGCAGAACGAACTTCCCCATCCTCTGCGGAGGGGGTGGTTCACTCAACTTCGTCCGGTAATAATAATCGCTGTAATCTATGAGTTCCATGTAACTATGATAATAAAACGGTGGCTCTTAGTCAAGTCAAAGCAGAAACTCCTAAGGATTAACAACGAAGGGGGGTAACCCCCCTCGTATTTTCCACATGCTTTATCAATTGAATTCAGGCTGCGGCTAACGTATGGTTACCATTTGGATTTGGCTGAATATCGGAGACGTGGAGTTCGTCGCGTAGGCAAGGATAACGACGACATTGCTGCTAGCCGCGCTTAGAAGAACCTGTCCGTCACCCGGTGATGCAGACACAAACAACGGGCTGCCAGTAAACGCACTGATGTCTCCCTTAAACGTGTGATGGGAGATAAAGTGGGAGATAACCGTGGTCAGTCCGCCGGGAAATATCGGATATGTGCCGACGGCGGCCTGATTGAAGGTAGCGACGCAGGTCTGAGTGGCCGACACCGGAGCCGCAACTTCAAAGCATCCCTGTGTGCCTGCCGCATCAGTCATGATAATATATGGCTCACCAGCCACATACCAGTCAAGATACCCCTGCAAGTCAGCAACCGCGCTCACCGCGCTTGACGTGGTTGCCCTCACCTTTGCCTTTTCCCTCTGCCCCAGAAACACCGGCACCGCGATAGCAGTCAACAAACTGATTATCGCAATAACAACCATCAGTTCAACTAACGAAAAACCCCTTATATCTCTCACGCGAACCACCTTGACCATGGAAATTACTTCAAATCACATCTTTTGAACCTTAAACACCGTTATAAGATTCAGCACTTCAAGGAGATGATAGAGCTTGGGTTCCCTGACAAAAAGTTTTAGGTCTACCTTGTTTTCAAAAACGAGCTTCAGCAAATACCCAATGACAGAGGACGTAATTGAAATCGAATCCGGGATTCTTACAGATATGGCACAACCGTCCCCCGTCAGCATTGAGTTGACCACCTGCTTGATTTTCGTATAGTCTTCTATGGTCTTTACATGGCCGCTTATTACGGCCTCGGCATCCGTAGACTTTTCAATTTCCATTTTTCACCGCCTGCTTGACACCATACCGGGTGTCATAGTATTTTGGCAGGGATTTCTTTTATCAGTATGGCCTCGTTTCCCTGCCGGTTATATAATAGACAATCTGAAAGTGTTTTTGCAATTTTAATTCCCCTGCCGGTGAACATATGTTCGTCTATATTAATCCCGCTTATTTTTGCGGGATCGAAACCGCTTCCATCGTCTTTGACGGTGGCGATTAAGAAATCTTTACCGTCCCTCGTATACTGGCCCAATGATACATATATGTCTTTATTCACGTGTTTCTCTCGTTGCAGGAGATAATCGTCGTAAGTGCCCTTAGAGGTCATAGATTGTTTCGCCGCAGAGCCGATGTCGAGGATACCGTGTTCATAGGCATTGACCATCAACTCTGTCAGCGAGCTTATAAAATGGGCAATAAAACCCTTGTCCAGTCCCATCTGAACAAACCTGATGTGTAAATCAGTGGCCATAGAGTCAATATCGGAAAGTCTGCCCTGTGAGGTAAACTCCCCCAGTGTACGCCAGTTTGTGTCAAGGCGCTGTATGAGGATAAACGTAACGTCGTCCTCAGGGGTTGCCGCCTGTTGTGTAAAACTGCTGTAAAGTCCATTTTTAAATGAACAACGCCTGAAATCCTCATCAAGAAAGTCCTGATACAGACCACCTTCCTGTCCTTCTTCCAGCGCGGCTAAAGGGCTTTCATTTAAACCGTCGCTGTATATAAGAATCTTTTCAAACCCCGACATGTCAAACGACTCAACAACGGTGTCGTCAAGGTATTTCATAATAGGAAGGTTGTTGCTGTTAATCTTCAGGATCTGCCCGTTGGATTTGAGCGCCAAAATGGGTGGCATAGAAAATATAGCCGTCTCCAATAACTCGCCGTGAAAATCTATATACGCAAATGCGGCGCATATTATCTCCTCAGCAAGCAGCTCTTTTTTTATAAAACTTGTGTAAGATGTGAGGAACTTTCTGAAGTCGAAATCCCCCCTCGCTATGGCCTCATCTATCAGGTGGTTAATAAATGAAGTAGTCAGGATGGATGTTACCGATGCTGACAGTCCCTTGCCCATTGCGTCGGAGATAAAAAATAAGACCTTACCATCTGTTATCTCCCTGATTGAATAGCTGTCGCCGCTTAATATGTCCAGAGGGACATAGCAAATCTCGGCGTGCCATATAGTTTTCCCCGCATTCGTTTCCAATCTGATATGATTGAGGTCGTTTCTGATTATTTTTAGTTCCTTCATAAATGCCAGTTCTTGTTGAGTTGAATGGTATTTTTCTCTGTATCGGAGGAGCTGCAGTTCCTGCTGGCGGCTTATCTGTGCAAGATTGTCCAGGACAAAGCCCTGAACGGCGATTTCGACGGCCTTCATCAGATTTTGTATGATTATGGGTTTAGTGATGAATTGATTGACGCCAAGGTTGATTGCCTCAATCAGAAATTCGGTATCCACATAACCGGTTATCATGATAATGGGAACCCTGGTGTCTTTTTCCCTGATGCGCTTGACAAACTCTATGCCGTTTAACTCAGGCATAAGGTAGTCGGTCATAACAATGTCAACCTGATTGTCATCAAACAGCCTGATGCCATTGAGACCGTTATCGGCAACTATGACGGTCTTAAATATCTTGCGAAGCCTCGACGTGAGCCTCACAGATTCCTCATCCTCGACATAGAGCAGGGTCAAATTCCCCGTTATTTCAGTAAAATCTATTATATCAAACATATATCCCGGTTGATTATAAACTATCATGGCAACAAATGAAAATCGGCGACGGGCGTCAGATTGATACAATCTAAAAAATTCCGGTATGTCAGGGAACTAAATTATGTCGTTTTATCAGGGAGTCAGCCATGAAAAAAATAGTCGTCTTTACAAGCGGGGGAGATTCCCCGGGGATGAATGCCGCTATCAGGGCGGTAGTGCGCACCGTTATACATTATGGGGGTGAGCCGGACTGTCGTGCCGTTGTCATGGGGCACATCCCGGTGGAACGCCCGTATTTTTTGACCGTGTGCTGGCAAGCAAGCCCGGCCTGTTCACCGTTGAGAAACTAATCGGGGGCTGCGACAACGCCATGGCCGGCGAGATAAACAACCAGTGCGTCCTCACCCCGAGAGAGGACGCCGTCTATAAGAAAAAATCCATAGACCCGTTCATGTTAAAGGTGGCAGAGATTTTAGCTATATAGCCACTGATAGCTATATAGCCACTGACTTCAAGCCAACTATACTGGGAGCTTATAGCTGATATAGTCAGAACTCGCGATGTACTCGTGCGGCATGAAGGCCGACGAAATGCCCGGGCCAATAAATGGCCTGACCGGTGTGTTGTCGTAAGTGGACATCAACGCCACCATGTTGACCGCCTTTGACCTGTCAATCTTTGACCTTAGGGCAGAGAGGATAATTGTCCTGTATTGCAGGCCATGGTTACCAGGTCTGTCATAAGAGTTTCGCGCCAATGTCCGGGTGGCTTTCCCCTTGTTAGAGGATACGACATACACAGGTCGGCCCCCGACGATTGATTTTGCTATATAGGTGTGCTTTGCCTGCGGACCTCTGAGCATATGCTTCATAACAGAGGCATTTTTATAATCAAGAAAAGCGGTTTTGCTGAGCCTGTCTGGTAAAGTCTTCATATCGGTTATATCAACATACTTTGTTTTTGGGCCGTCTTTGAGTATATAGTCAATTTTTACGTTTGACACGCCGCTGTTAACAATGCCTATTTCCTTTGCGCATTTATAAGAGAGGTCAATATCCCTTGATTTTACGAAAGGCCCGCGGTCAGTTATTCTGACGTTGGTTGATTTGCCATTTTTGGGATTAGTAACCCTGAGATTTGTGCCGAAAGGGAGCGTTTTATGCGCGCCCTGAGATGAGTTCATGTCATAAATGACGCCTGAGGATGTCCTCCTGCCGTGATACTCTTTCCCGTACCACGATGCAGCGGCATATTTTTTGGCCTCCGACGGGGCAGCGATCAGTCCAACAACAAGGATTACCACCAGTGAAACCACTAAAACAGATGACATAAAACGACGGCTGGATAGGGATGTGTCTTGCTTCATAATAACCTCCGACATACTCTTTTTTACTCCTATGCTGTGCATTTGAAGGAGCTGCAACTATTGAGACGCAGTTGGAAATAATACGGCACGCATCCTGATATAAAGATAAATTAACCCACGTTTAGCAACTTAGGTTTCGTGCCGCGATTATGACAGAACCGAACAAGTTCCGGGGCCTACCCACCAAGTCAACCCCTGACGCACCAAGGCAACCCCTGACGCTACTTTTCACCAGAACAGAACCGACGCCCCAAACGTCCACGAATCTGCTTTACCGCGTAACATAGAGCGTAGATCCACCGTTCTGCTTCCAGATTTTTAAGCTCTGCCCCAACCGATTCAATTTTACAACAAAGAAAGATACGTTGTCAAGTGTTTGGCGGCGACTTTTTTTATTAATTTTTTTTATTAACTTATTAATATTTTTTGTGGTACAATAGTGGCGGCATATCGTATTGTTCGGCCTGATGCTCGTGTCAGAAATGGGATGCTTATGTCAGAAGTGGCGTGGGGCGTGGGAGATGGCGATTTGGAAACGTAGGGGGTACGCTTGAGCGATGGATGATAAGTTAAGGGTATTTTGTACAGTTGCGGAACTGAAGAGTTTTTCGAAGGCATCTGAGGTAATTCATCTCACTCAGCCGGCTGTCAGCTCTCAGATACAGGTATTAGAGGAGTTTTACAGCACAAAACTCTTCGAACGAACCACAAGCAGCGTCATACTGACGCCTTCGGGGGAGATACTCTACGGGTATGCGAAAAAAATATTATCCCTGTACACAGATGCCGAGAGAACCATATGCAAGTTGTCTGGTCTGGTAAAAGGGTCAATTAAAATTGGTGCCACGTCTTTGGTTGGGCACTACATGCTTTCAATAATGCTGGCTGATTTCAAGAAAGTAAGCCCAAAGTTGAAAGTATCTCTAAGCCTTGGGAACTCCAAAAGAATAGTAGAGATGATGAACTCCGCCACGATAGACGTAGGTTTTGTCGAAGGAAATATAAGAGGCCATAGGATAAACGTCGGGAAACTCTACACAGACGAATTGTTTCTTATCGTACCGGCATGGCATCCTTTGGCGAGGTTTGATGATATTTCCATTGAAAAGGTGCGCGATGAGACTTTTATCATAAGAGAGGATGTCTCAAGCACAGGGAAATTGATAGAGGAGTTGTTTTGTAGCTGCAGGACAAACATACAGAGCCTGAAAATCTTTATGGTTTCAGAGAGTATAGAGGCGATAAAAAATGCCATACGCGAGGGGCTGGGCGTTGCGTTTCTGTCTAAACTCTCTGTAAGAAAAGAGATTCTTGACGGGCAGTTAAAGGCCCTGAGGATAAAGAAAAACAGAATCACTCAGGACATCTCCGTAGTCTATGGCAAGAAAAACAACTCATCATACATGGTCGAGGAGTTTCTGGCATTTGCCATGGGCTATAAGTATGACAATATATTCTCAGGTTGATAAAGTGTCAGAGTGAACGCCTCCCCCCTAAATCCGATATAGAGAAGTGAAAAGAGGAGAAACCCCTCATAATTTAAGGGTTTAGGATGATATGCCATAACACCTGAAAGGTAAAATAAAAGGAGCATCCTGAGCTTGTCGAAGGATTCCTGATTTCTGGGGAAAAGGTGTACATTCCTAATATCGGAGCTTGGGTTCCCCTGAAAAGTTGATTATTTTTTGATGTTGTGTTATATTTGTGTATGTCGGGCAAATATTATCAAAGGGGGTGTTGCCTATGAGTGGGGCATTTTCAAGGAAGGGGGAATTGTTATGGCGATAGGGCAGGTCACCGCGGGTGTTCAGATAACTGCCACCGCTGAGGGTTTAAATACCAACGGGAAGACAGTGAAGGGTAAACGTGGATCAAAACCTCCTGAAAACGAAAAAGCCGACACCGGGGCTTACACAGTGGGGATAAGCAATGCCAAAGCCCCCAATCTGAACACTACTACGACAATAACTAATGAAAGTGAGGCGTTAGATTCTGCCGGACAGGCCAGGATGAGAATCGTGCAAAATCCAAACATGGCCATTGGCTCGCTTGTCTTCAACAATTCAAGGGTTGCCGACCTTATGAAGGGATTGGGCGGGACGACTGCGACTTAGCCCGGGGGGTGTCCCCGTCTTTATGATTTGCGAAGATGTCGGGCCGCCGTGCGTTTATTAACGTTTTGACGAGTTGTCCTACTGGGTGCTTGAGATAATAATATTTTGGCAGAGACACACAACAAAATAGAATCGGATTGGACACGCGGCCTGAAAAAGAAGATACTTTTCGGGCTTATGGGGTTTCTTAGTGTTTATTTTATTTTATTGGGGTCTATCGTTGTCCTTCTGGTAAGAAATGCCTGCTTTGAAGATACAAAGGGCAATGTTCAGGAATTAAGTTCTGTTGTTGAGTCAAGCTTAAGACACTTAATGCTGACAAGGTCTCCTTATCTCAGGCAGGCTATAGAGCAAATCGTAAACAACAAGGGTGCCGTCTCATCCATTATGATCTTAAACAACAGGGGCGTGGCGGCGTATTGCACCGAACAGGGTGATATTGGCAAGATAGTTTCAGAAAAGGAGGCCATTTGCCTCGGATGCCATAAGGCCAAAGACACCCACCTACCCCGCCAATACACGATGGCGGTGAAGAACAAAAACGGTGTGAATGTCCTTCGAAATCTCTCTGTTATTCCTAACGAACCCCAGTGTTATGGCTGCCACGGCTCTGCGGCGATAAATGGCAAGCTCATCGTTGACCTGACGCTTGAGCGCTCCTCCCTGATTACTATGAAAATGGAAGCGCTTATAATTGGCTCCTGCCTGTGTTGTCTTTTGCTGCTTATCCCGCTTCTATCTGTAAAGATTAATAAATATATCGCTGAAATAATCAGTCAGAGCGAAGAGGTCAATCTCCTCTATGCGATGGTTGAAAAGCTCAGCAAGACCATCAACATTGAGGAACTGAGAAAAATAGTCGTGGACATTTTCAGCGATTGCCTGATGGCCGGGGAGGTATCTGTTGTTATGCCAAAGAGGAGTGGCAAGTACAGCGTTTTTACAAAACATGTGGCATCCGATGGAATCGTCCGAAGAAAAGTCGAGGCCGACGACCCGCTTATAGGCATGATAAATCTATGGATAGAGGGGAAGTTAAACAGCTTTATATTGTCGCGTGACAAAGGTGACATTTATTTAAACATATCGAAGTCTGGTGAGCCTCTTGCGCTGATTAACGCCAAAAGGACATCAGCCCCGTTTAAAATCAAAAAGGTCGAGTTGTTGCGGGCGTTGTCCGGGCATATTGCCATTGCCTTTGAGAACTCACACCTCTATGCGATGGCCATAACTGACGAGCTTACGCGTTTATACACAAAGCGCCATTTCAGCTATACCATAGAGAAGGAACTGACAGCCGCGGAAAAGTCGGGAAAGGGCATTGCCCTTCTGATGATAGATTTAGATGATTTCAGAGCCGTAAACGACAGCTATGGACACATAGTAGGGGACTTCGTGCTTGAGGCCACGGCACAGCGCATAAGGGATTCCATCAGGGAAAGCGACATCGCCTTCAGGTACGGCGGCGAGGAGTTCGCGGTTATCTTGCCTGATACCGATGTGTTGCGCGGCCATATTGTGGCCGAGAGGATAAGGAAGAACATAGAGAACCCGGCCTTTGAACAGGACGGCCTGTCAATTAAAATGACCGTCAGCGTGGGGCTTGCCGATTATAATAAGGACGAGGATGTCTCTTCCGCGGAGCTGCTTGCAAAGGCCGACAGCGCCCTCTATGAAGCCAAATGGGTTGGCAAGAACACTGTGGTCATCAGAGACGAAAGGCATGGGGTCTGATTTTTCTATTGAGGGCATGTGTGTAGATGTCCTGAACTCTGCCATATACGCCGCGGAAATTGAAATCTCAGAGGGAAAGATTGCCGCCATAACAAAAAAAAATAAATCTTATGGCGTATTTATAATCCCCGGCCTTGTAGATGCCCATGTTCATGTGGAGAGTTCTATGCTGGTACCGGCGGAGTTTGCCCGTATGGCCGTAGCTTACGGCACAGTGGCAGCCGTCTGCGACCCCCATGAGATTGCAAACGTACTGGGCACCGAAGGCATTGACTATATGATAGAAAACGCCGGTACAGTGCCATTTAAATTCTTCTTCGGCGCGCCTTCCTGTGTTCCCGCAACCGGATTTGAGACAGCCGGTGCCTCTGTTGACGCCACGGCAATTGATGCGCTTTTAAAACGGGATGAAATAAGATATCTAAGCGAGATGATGAACTACCCCGGCGTCATCAACGGCGACCCCGGCGTAATGGCCAAAATCCGCGCCGCTCAAAAGTACGGCAAGCCCATTGACGGCCACGCCCCTGCCCTCAGAGGCGGCCCATGCCAGACATACGTTAAAATGGGTATTTCCACAGACCACGAATGTGTCAGCCTTGACGAGGCGCTGGAGAAAATCTCCTACGGCATGAAAATCCTCATAAGAGAAGGCTCAGCGGCAAGGAATTTCGATATTTTATCGCCACTTATTGTAGATCACTGGCACAACGTGATGTTTTGTACCGACGACATCCACCCCGACGACCTTGTCAGAGGACATATAAATCTCATGGTCAGGCGGGCGATAGACGCAGGGCATGACATAATGAAGGTGCTTCGATGTGCGTGTGTTAATCCCGTGCTTCACTATGCCCTTGACTCAGGGCTTTTGCGGGTAGGTGATTGTGCCGATTTTGCCGTGGTTGACGGCCTTGAGAGTTTTAATATACTAAAGACGTATGTCAATGGTCGGCTCGTTGCCGAAAACGGCACCCCACTGATTGCCCACACTCCTTACAGGCATGTGAATAATTTTAACGCCGCCCCAAAGAGCGACAGTGATTTCTTCGTCCCTAAGTCCGATAGCACACTAAAAGTGATAGGCGCGCTCAACGGGCAGTTGATTACAGACAAGCTGCATGGGAAGGCAAAGGTCTCAAATGGAAATCTGGTATCCAACGTTGATGATGACATACTAAAGATCGCCGTTGTCAATCGTTATGAGAAAGAAACCCAGCCCGCCGTAGGATTCATACATAATTTCGGGTTGAAAGACGGCGCTCTTGCCTCGTCCATTTCACACGATTCTCACAACATCATAGCCGTCGGCGTCACTGACGCTTACATCTGTGAGGCAGTGAATCTTATTATTGAGCACAGGGGAGGGATTTCCGCTATATCCAAAGATGAAAAGAAGATTCTGCCTCTGCCGGTTGCTGGGTTGATGAGTACCGATGACGGCCCTGAGGTTGGGCGGCGTTATGCGGAGCTGAATGAATTTGCCATAAGGCTTGGCTCTTGTCTTAGCGCCCCGTTTACGACGTTGTCATTTATGGCGCTCCTTGTAATTCCCCATCTAAAGCTCAGCGACAAGGGCATGTTCGACTCAGATACGTTCCAATTTACGAGTTTGTTTCAATAATGGAAATATACACACTTTCAATTTTGGGCAAGAGATTGGTACATTTTTACTTTGGAATAACGAAAACAAAGAAAGAGAACTTGACAAACGCAGTCGGGCGCGTATATAGTACCCGATAAAGGCGTAGTAGAGTTGAAGGTCATACGTAGTATGGCAAATATAAACGGGCGAAGGAGATGGATTTATGGAGAACCTATTGCTGACTCTGATAATAGGGATCAGTGTACTAGGGCTTGTGGCCGCTTTGGTGCTGGCCAAGTGGGTTTTGGCAAAGAGCGACGGCACGGCGGCAATGCGCGCAATATCGGATGCAATTAAAGAGGGTGCTAATGCCTTTCTAAAGCGGCAGTATAAGACAATAGTTATTCTGGCGCTGATGGTGGCGGCAGCCCTGTTCATCGGTTACGGCATGATACGAGAGCATCAGAGCTTTGACCCGGTGGAGACGAGAATGGCCCTGGCCATGTGGATAACGCTTTCTTTTGTGTTTGGGGCGGCTTGTTCTCTCTTTGCAGGTTTTATCGGCATGTGGGTCAGCATTAGAAGTAATATAAGGACTGCGGCGGCTGCGGTAAACAGCGTAAACGACGCGCTGCGCATAGCCATTCGCGGCGGTGCGGTTTCGGGGCTGATGGTTGTCTCGATGAGTCTTTTAGGTGTAGCGGGACTTTACATGCTGGTCAAGGTTTTTAGTGGAGTTGAGGCTACAAAGATTCCATTTATGATAGTAGGATACGGGTTTGGGGCGTCATTTGTGGCCCTGTTTGCACAGCTTGGAGGCGGTATCTACACGAAGGCGGCGGACGTTGGCGCTGACCTTGTCGGCAAGGTAGAGGCCGGAATTCCAGAGGATGACCCGCGCAACCCCGCCGTTATAGCCGACCTTGTTGGTGATAATGTCGGCGACTGCGCAGGACGTGGCGCTGACTTGTTTGAGTCAACCGCGGCGGAGAATATCGGGGCGATGATACTTGCCGGTGTTATGGCAAAGACCGTGACTCAGGACCCTGTTTGGATAATAGGCGTCATGTTGTTCCCGCTTCTGGCGAGGGCATTTGGGATAATCGCCTCTATCATCGGGGTTTTGACGGTCAAGGTAAAGGATGGCGAAGACCCTATGCACGGCTTAAACAGGGGATATTTTATAACCGTGTTTTTTACGGTTATTGGGTTGTTTATCGCCAGCAAGTGGCTGTTTGTCCATCCCTCTGCCCCTAATGGGTGGTTTTACTTGTTTTTAGCCGGTGTTGTCGGAGTAGCAACGAGCATCGGGTTTATTTATATCACTGAGTACTACACAGAGTACAGGTTCAGGCCTGTCAGGGAAATAGCCAACGCCTCACAGACAGGGCCGGCGACCAACATCATCACTGGTATTGCCATGGGCTTGGAGTGTACCGCCCCTTCGGCGATAGTTATATCAATATCCATACTGGCCGCCTATTATCTCGGCCAGGCCTCCGGATTCCCAAATGCCGGCATATTTGGCACCGCTGTTGCGACAATGGGAATGCTCGGACCGGCCGCTTATATATTGGCAATGGATACCTTCGGCCCTATCTCAGACAACGCCGGTGGAATTATCGAAATGACTGAGCAACCCAAAGATGTCAGGGACAGAACTGACAGGTTAGACGCGGCGGGCAATACTACCAAGGCGCTGACCAAGGGATACGCAATCGCCTCTGCGGCTCTGGCATCGTTCCTGCTGTTCAGGGCATACCTTGACGAAGTTGAAAACTACGGCCATCCTATTAAGAGCGTAGATTTGGCGCAGCCTGTCGTGTTTGTCGGTGCGTTGCTTGGAGCGGCGTTAGTGTTTATCTTTTCAGCACTGGCCATCAGGGCGGTTGGAAAGGCGGCGTACTACGTTATATGGGACGTCAGGGATCAGTTTAAGGAAAATCCTGGCATACTTGCCGGAACTTCAAAGCCTGACTATGGCCGTTGTGTTGACATAGTCACTAAGGGCGCGCTTAAGGAGATGGTAGTGCCTGGTTTGGTGGCGGTGTTGTCGCCTATCGCAGTCGGTGTGTTGTTTAAGCAATTAGGAGCGGGTGCTGAGGCAGTTGCCGCTATGCTGATGGTTGGAACAATAGCCGGAATACTCATGGCCACGTTCTTAAATAATGGCGGCGGCGCATGGGATAACGCGAAAAAATACATAGAAACGGGACAACTGGGCGGCAAGGGTTCAGACACCCACAAAGCAGCCGTAGTTGGTGACACAGTAGGCGATCCATTTAAGGATACTGCCGGCCCGTCTCTGCATGTGTTGATAAAATTACTGTCAACGGTTACGTTGGTCTTGGCTCCACTTTTCATTTAACACTCTAATCAGGCCATACCCCTTCGTTTTGGGGTATGGCCATTTTGTTTCTTGTAAAACAAAAGGATGTGCCACTTGAAAAAACTGTCTGTGGATGGCTTATTTGTAGTAATACCTTTGGTGGAGTTTAGAAACACACCGAGCGTAAGATTCCATGTCCTTCCGGAAAATAAAATATCCCGCATAGACTCGGTAGATAGGGTTGAGCACGGCCCAAACGCCGTTTCACCAACAATAAAAGGCGATACAGCGCGCTATTGGTACTATCATAAGGCACAGACTGATAATCTTCTCGTATTCCTCGGCTCCAGAATTACAGAGCTATATACCCCAAGACATGGAAAAGTCGAAACAATAGAGGTAACGGCTGAGTGGGTCAGGCACAACGGCGAACTGGTTGTAGAGGCCCCCGCTATACTCTCATGGCCGCCCTGTGTGTTTCACAGGGTGTCCAGTGGAGAGAATGGCTCACTTTCATTAAATTTCGCGGTGCATGAACCAGGGTTTTCCCTTCAGGACAACTTCGACATTTATGACGTTGATACTGAGACAGGGCAATATAGTATCGTCAGGCAGGGGTTTTTAGACCAGAAATAATACGGCAGGATTAACGACGAAGGGGGGGTAACCCCCCCTTCACCCCGTATTTTCCACATGCTTTATCAACAGTATGCTTAATCTACTGGTGTTACTACCGCCATTACTACCAGGCGCTCTCCCAGCGATGCCTTAAAACCGTGTGGAACCATCGGGTCACAGAGGATTGCGGTCTTGCCATCAGCCTCAATCTCCTCATCCCCAACTGTAAATACGCCGCGTCCTTCTACGCAGTACATCATAAGCCTCAGGGGCGCCGTATGAGGTTTTAACTCCTGCCCCACCTCCAGACACATCAGCGCTACCCTCATCTCCGGCTTGTCAGATAACATCTCCCGCGATATTCTGTCAGGATAGAACTTTATTACCTTCTTCAGATCCAATACCTCTGCCATTATATACCTCCGTAAGATTTTACTACTTAATATAGTCTAACAGTATGATAGCAATGCCTACAATGAGATATATCATATTCACGCTGAACCAAGACATAAATTTGTAATTCCATTTTGACGATGAGATATATTATCATTAGCAATGGAAGATGGCGAATTATTATCTCAAATGCTTGATGATATAAAGAGGCTGGATTCATGTAAGACAGTTTATGAGTTTTTTGCCTCTCTTTACCATATCGCGAATATAGATAAATACAGAAAACATCTTTTTCGCTTGGCTGATACGACGGGGAAACCTTTATATCGTGATAAGCTCCAACCCATTGTTGTCGAAGATAGCCGTAATGCGTTTGATTTTTATAAGCGTATTAAACATATCATCAAGGGTATCAAAAAAGCAGATAACGCAGGGTTGTTTATAATAGCTTTAATATCTAAAATAGATAGATATCTGGCTGGATTAGAACAACATCAAGCCGGAATTTTATATCCTTCATCAATTACGAAAGACCCAATAGGTAGAATCAAAAACCCAGAATTCTATAAGTCAACCGAAACTCCGTTTTCTTCTTCATATATAATAACGCCTTATATTACGCCCATATATTATCAATGGATGCCTAACGGCAAATTGCCTGGCAGAAAGGGCAATTATCGTTCAGGGACTCTTGCAAATTACTTTTTTGAGAATCATACAATAATCAATTTAAGTGGATATGTGGGTGACACTGAAATAAGGTTTGTTAACCGGGAAGAAGAATTGCTGACGGTTCTGGATTACTTCAATAACTCCATCAACAGGCTGGATAATCTTATAATTGCCCTGGCCTCCCATGACGCAGGTTATCGTTTCAATCTTAAAAAATCTGTAAATGGAGAAAAACATTTTATTAAATTTCTAAACATAAAAGAGCCGGATTCTAAAGCAATTGAAGCTAATATAAATAATATTATGTCAGATGCTGTTAGATCTAAAGCAGATATATTAATATTCCCGGAATTAACGATAGATTCGGCGTCGCTTTCTTTTATTGAAGCTTGGCTCAAGGAACACAATACTTATTCTAATATTAAACTTGTAATTGCCGGCAGCGCCCATTGCCAGGAGAGCGACAGCAGAACTACAAACAAGGCCGTTATGCTCGACTACCAGGGCAACAAGCTGTGGGAACACAGGAAAAAAAAGAATTTTTATTTAAAGGCAAGTGAGATGAGCGATGAGATGCAGAAAGACCTGAAGCTCAAAGACAAGGTGGATTTGCACGAGAGGCTGGATACCACTTACCCGTTTAGTTTATTGGATACCCCCATTGGCCGAATGGCAACGATGATTTGCCTTGATTATTTGGAAGAAACGTTAAGAGGCATTTTTGGTCACGTAAAGTGCGGGTTTCTTTGGGTGCCTTCCATGACCCCTTCTGCTGTTGATTTTAAAAATGATTCATATTCTCTGTATGCAAAAAAATATAAGATTCTCTCAGCGGTTTGCGCTTCCCAGAGCATTAGCGAGATTATAGTTTCAGAAGCACCTGATAAATCTATAAAAAATAAATCTTTCCTGCATGTTCCCGTAAAGGGTACTGGGGTCAAACCCACTTCAGGGGCCAAAGGTATCACCGAACTGGACAACGGCCTTATCATCTATAACATCAGGGAGATGGTTAAATAAGATACACTTATATTACATTTAACTATTTACTATTATGTTGTAATGTGATATACTACACATATAGTACATGTAAAGTATGGAAATGACTATGGATAAGCCCAAGGGTGGCATAGATAAGATATTTGAATCGCTCTACCAGGCGATTAGAGAAAGGGATTTGCGGGTTCTCAGGGAGGCATTCTACACACTTGAAAATGTATGCAGGAGAAATATTTTTGGGGTAAACAAGGAAGTATTAAAGGAGCTTTACGACAAACTCAATGTTTTTATGTTGGAATCAAGGGCTATAATAGTAAGGTCAAACGCTATTGGGGAGTCCGAATGGCCCGAGGCATGTATGATGATGGGCGGGATACAAGTATTTAGAGACCTTATTGGGGAGCTTATCTTAACTGAAACTCATCAGGAGATTATTGATAAGGTAATGAGAAGCAAGATTGAAAAGGAAATTATTACAATACTTGCACAAAAGGACGAATTTATTCTCTCAGGAGAGCTGGCCAATTTAGTAGGAAAGCGACAAAATTCAGTAACAAATCGTCTCTATGAACTTGAAAGCAGGGGGCTGATTTTAAGAGCGAAAAGAGGTAAGAACTCATTTATTTATCTTACAGAGAAAGGAAAAAGCATAGGCAAGACATTAATAGAAAAAGAGGAATCTAATGTTCCTCCTAAGGTTCCTACTGTGGTGGTTCTATATAAAAATTTGGACGGTGAACCTGTTGACAGAGATGAATATGCATTTGCCGGTAGGGGTTAGCTCATGTTCACCGTAACGTTTTACTCATATAAGGGCGGGGTTGGCAGGACGCTTGCCCTGCTGAATGCCGCATATGTACTGGCCAAGGGATCAGCCAGGGTTGCTGTTATTGACTTTGACCTTGAGGCCCCGGGCGTTGATTCCATTGACCCCTTTCGTCCTGATAAAATACCAAAGAAGGGCGGTATTGTCGAGTATATTTCCTCGTACACCAAACTCGAAAAACCAAACCCCGAGAAGCTTCCTTCTTTAAAAGATTACTCCTATTCGGTTAAGCACGATGAATTCAAAGAAAACGTGACTATAATCCCCGCCGGCCTAAAAGATAAGAATTATTTGGAATGCTACTCTGGCTTGAACTGGCTAAAACTATACAAGGATTATCAAGGGTACGATTTCTTCGATAATTTGAAAAAGAAAATCGTCAAAGAATTTGAGCCAGATTACCTGCTGATTGACGCTCGAACCGGCCTTGCCGATATTTCCGGCATTACCACATTCCAGCTTGCCGACCTCGTCGTTCTGGTCTTTAACCTTAACCCGCAGAATACAGATGGCATTATCAGGCACTACAACTCGCTGATTAATGCGAAGAGAAGATTTCAAATCCACATCCTCGCCGCTGTCTCACCCGTACCGATGAAAGATATCCCTAATTTTTTGTTGCAGCGTTACGATGATATATGCAGACGTGTATCAAACGAAATGAGATATGTTGTTGGCAGCAAGATGCTTCAGCTTAACTATGACCCGTGGTTTGCCTTCGATGATATTATTTTTACTAAAAAGTATCCAGATGACCCCCTTTCTGGTCAGTACAATGACATAATCAGAAAAATTAAAGATGTCTTTGAAGACGATATTCCATATTATTTTGAGAAAATAAAGCAGTACATTAATAATGGTAAAGACGATGAGGCTGGCCGTTTCGCGCAGGAACTTATTACAATGAGGCCGCATGACGTAAGGGTATATGTTCATTATGCGACATTACTGATTGAGAAAGGGGACTATACTTCGGCGCTTTCGGTCTTGACTCAGGCAGAGGGTTTAATAAACAACAACCCCTCAGTGCTTGATACCATTGCGAATATTTATTTTATAAAACGCGATATTCCCAACTATATTGCCTATATCAAAAAGCTATACTCTGCCATTATCAGGGAAAATCATTATCCCGTAAGCGATGAGTTGGAATCATTCGACGATTTAGAAACCTTTAATGAACTTGCCGCGACATTTCTTGAGACCAAGATGTCATATGTTGATTTTGACAAGGGGGCGTTTATTGAAGGTTTACAGACCCGCGGGGATTTTACGCCTGTTGAACGTATAGCCCTGTTGACTGTCATATTAAATGAGAAACTCTCTCCGCTTCAGGTTAGGCAATTGTCTGAGGTGCTGCGCCCTAAGGATGAGGTCGAGGTCGTTCAGGACTTTGGCATACTTGCCTACATAGACATCGTTGGATTCACGCCGCAGAGCTTGGAGGCAGGGGATTTTCAGACCACTCAATTGTTGAATTATTATTACGAGGAGGTTACTAAGGCCGCCAAAAGTTGTAACTTTGAGTTTATCAAGTCGGTCGGCGACGCTGTCCTGCTCTTTGGCAAGCAGCCGAAGGATTTTTTGAAACTGGTTGATAAGATTTTCGTTACGCGGTGTGTGGCAGATAATTATGGCTTTGATCTGAAATTCAGGATGGTTGCCAATGCGGGGTTTTATCATTTTCAGATAGACAAACGCGGGGGAAAAGACCCCATAGGTTCTGAGACAATCAGGCTGTTCAGGCTGGAGAAACTTGCCAATACATGGGAGCTTGTCGTGATGCACGAGCTATTCGTCGGCCTTCATACATATCTCAATGAATTCAGGATTCAGTATTTGCCGGAACAGTTGAACGAGCCGCTTAAGGGGTTTGAGTTTCTGGGGACGAGCACTGCCTACTACAGGCTCCTCCCGCCGGTTAAAGATGATGCGGCGAGGCCCGCCCTAAGCGACCAATATAGGGCCGCCCGCCTGAAACTCTACGACGAATCAAAACTCATCCCTATCTTTGCCAACCTCTATCCAGCAATCAATATGGATGAGAATTTCCTTGACCTCACCCTTGATAAGCCAACTTTAAAAGGGTCTGATTATCTAAGAACTGTGCACTATAAAGAGGGGCGGCATGGAATTCATGGCCCTGATGATGAGGATGACTATCATGGGCCGGATGACAAGACCATTAAGGCGAGTGAGATTCTCAAAAGGTTTAACAAGGGATTCATCTTCGGGCTGCCCGGCGCGGGTAAGACCACAATTCTAAGATATATCGCCTATCAGGCCCTTAAACAAAATATTGACGCCAATATTATATTCGTAAACTGCCGGGACTTGCGGCAAGAGGACTTACCCGGCGTCAAAGATGAAAATGGTGAATCTCACTTATCTCATAGTTTACCTGACGTAGTAACTTTCCTGACGAGGGCTTTTTTATTTCCCGGCAAACCGGGCGCGATGTTTAATCTTGAGGAACTGCGTATTACAAAGAAGACCGCTGAGGCGATGTTTCAGGCGTGGCAGAAAAAGGAATTAATCGTCGCCGTTGACGCAATTGATGAGTCCCCTTCGACTGCGGTAAGAGACGCGGTAATTGATTTCTGTTACGCGCTGATGCGTGAAATCCCATCTGACGAAAGGGACGAAAACGCCGCCGCCGAGAACATTGTTTACGCCACGTCGAGGATTGCCGAACTCCAGATTGTTGCTCCTTCGGGACAAAGGTTTTTCTATGTAAACCCGATTACGATGGAGCAGATGCGAGCGATGGCCAGGCGTTTCTGGGGTGAACAATCCCTGTTGTATGCGAAGTTCGACGATGAGATATGGCGGAACTACGCGGCCAAAAACCTCGGCGGCACCCCCCTTACCGCGATGCTGCTTTTATTTTACTATGAGACCCTCTCTGACTTCGGTATGCGCTACAACACCTATGACATCATAATGAAATTCATTCTGATGCGTATCGCAAATAAGCTCAAGGAAGATACCTTCAGGGAACAATTTAGTAATATGCACGAGTTTATCAGGAAGGCCGGGAAAAAAGACTTTTTGAAATCGAAGGAAAATGCTGAAATTCGCTACAGGTACGACGCGCTCTCATCGTTGGCGTTTGCAAGGCTGTATGAAGACAAACCCGAAGATGGACCGTCAAGGACATTTAATGAGGAAACTCTAAAGGGGCATTTAATGACCTGTAATGTCCCCGAAGGCTGTGACGTTGAAAAGTTGACAGAGGAAAAGGTGGCTGCGTGGATTGACTTATTTAAGAAAGATCATCTGTTAATACCCTCCGGCTATACGGACTACAT
Source organism: Nitrospirota bacterium (assembly GCA_015233685.1). Taxonomy (GTDB): domain Bacteria; phylum Nitrospirota; class Thermodesulfovibrionia; order Thermodesulfovibrionales; family Magnetobacteriaceae; genus Magnetominusculus; species Magnetominusculus dajiuhuensis. The sequence continues at coordinate 29,098 of JADFXF010000019.1, forward strand.
CTTTTTACATTCGACGGTGATGGAGTTTCTTGCCGGTCGGCATTATATATCACAGTTGGGGGCTGCGGTGGGCAAGGATTTTAAATGGCCGTTCACTGATAAGATGGAAGGCCTTGAGGCGCTGCCAATTGCCGCAGGGGATGGTTATAAGACCGGCGCGGAAATTCTTGATGTGATGAGGCCATTTTACGACAATAAACCGGGGATTTCAACCTTGCCGTTTCGATGTTTGTCGGAGACTGAGGCCGTCGAAAATTATGAGATTAATAAACTTGGGACTGAGCGGCTCAGAGAAGACGAAAGAAAAGAAATTGACAAACTTCTACCAAAAAAAGAATGGGCATATCGCTATATCGCCGGTATTGTCTTGAATAATAACAAGGAGGAACTTGAGAAGCTGAGTAAGCGATTTGGTTCAGTGATTCCACTTTGCCGTAATAAATTATTTGACTATTTAGAAGGATGGGTGAAGTTTAATGATACGCGGAAGTCCTTTCTCAAGGTAGTCATTGAACAGAATATTTTTGAAAGTCAAACCGGCCTTCAACTGAAAGAAGCCGCCAAAGGCATAACGTCATATCTGCAATACAAGGAAGAGGAAGCCAGTTCACTATTCGATACCAACTTTACGTATTATGAAAACCATATTTCATATGAAAGCGAAAAGGCAATCACCCCCGAAAATCGTAAAAAAATCCTCAAAGGCTTCTTCGGCTCGCCTAATTTTAAACACTCTGGTATAGTTTTTGCTTTAGCGATGTCGCCGGATGGTAAGTTCCTCGCCACGGCTTCCGGTGATTTTACTTTAAAACTATGGGATTTAGAGACATGCCGTGAGGTGAGGACTTTCTTCGGACATCAATGGCTGGTCAGAGCATGTGTATTTACGCAAGATGGCAGTGAGATTATCTCAGGCTCATGGGACAATACGTTGAAGCTATGGGATATTAAAACCGGTGAGCTGATTCGTACTTTTTCCGGTCATCAAGACAGGGTTTCTACCTGTATTCTAACGCAGGATGGCAGCGGGATTATCTCCGGCTCATGGGACAGGACGTTGAAGCTATGGGATATTAAAACCGGTGAGGTTATTCGTACTTTTTCCGGTCATAAAGGCGAGGTTTATACCTGTATTCAAACGCAAGATGGAAGCGGGATTATCTCCGGGTCATGGGACATGACGTTGAAGCTATGGGATATTAAAACCGGTGAAGTTATCCGTACTTTTTCCGGTCATCAAGGCGGGGTTAACACATGTATACTAAAAAAAGATGGCAGAGGGATTATCTCCGGCGCAGACGACAAGACGTTGAATCTATGGGATATTAAAACCGGTGAAGTTATTCGTACTTTTTCCGGCCATCAAGCTGAAGTTTCTTCCTGTATTGTCACGCAGGATGGCAGCGGGATTATCTCCGGCTCATACGACAAAACATTGAATCTATGGGATAT
>JADFXF010000001.1 GCA_015233685.1 Nitrospirota bacterium
GAAGCGAAACAAAGTAATACGATACTAAAAGGGCTATTGAATGTTGCCGTAATAGTGGCTCTCCCGTAGATTAGTAAATCATCTGGCAAACCTTAGTCCCATGAATTGTAATTATTCTTGATACCCCACACCTCTGCGGCAGACTCATCCCCACCTCAAAAAAAAAAGGGGGGGGGCTGCTTTACTATTGTGACACAGTCTGCAAGCCGGAATGACGAAAAAGGGGCAAGAATGACAACAATCTAAGCAACTACCGCTTACTTATGATGGAGAACAGATTTACCGTGGATTACCCCGGGGCAGTTGTGTCTTTTGGGGGACGTGTCCCGTTGGGGATGTTGATGCCGAATTTCTCCAGCCTGTACCAGAAGGTTTTATAGCTCATACCGAGAAGCCGGGCAGCCTTTGTCGCTACATTATTGGCCTTTCGCATCGCCTGTTTTAACAGTTTCTTCTCCAGCTCTTCAAAAATGATTCCCTCTTCGGGTATTTCTATGTCCATAATGTCGCAGGCAATCGGTTGCTTCAGCTCGCTTTTGACGTCCTCACTGCTTATGGCCGCGGCGTCGGCCATCAGTACCGCCCGCTCTATTACTGAACCAAGCTGGCGAATATTTCCAGGCCAGTGATAGTCTGTTAATAATTTGAGCGCCCCATTGTCTATGCCGCTTATCTGCTTTCCGAATTCCGCGTTGTATCTGGAAATAAAGAAATTAACTAACAAGGGGATGTCCTCCTTTCTTTCTGTCAGGGGTGGTAGAGTTACTGTTACTACCTTTAGTCTGTAGTAGAGGTCTTCTCTGAATTTCCCCGTTTCTATCTCCTTCTCAAGGTCTTTGTTGGTTGCCGCGATGAACCTGACATTGACCTTTATTGTATCTTTACCGCCAAGTCTGCGGACTTCTTTGTCCTGGAGGACGCGCAGGAGTTTAGTCTGGGTCAACAGGGACAGGTCGCCTATCTCATCAAGAAAGAGCGTGCCGCCGTCGGCGGATTCTATTAAACCGGGCTTTCTGTGAGTTGCCCCTGTAAACGCACCGGGTTCGTGTCCAAAGAGTTCGCTCTCAATGAGATTGTCAGGGATAGCCGCACAGTTGATTGGGGTAAAAGGCGCGTTTTTGCGAGGACTGTTATAGTGAATGGCGCGGGCGATGAGTTCTTTTCCCGTGCCACTTTCGCCGTAGATTAGTACGGTAACAGGTGTGGCGGTTATCTTTTTTACGACATCTATCACCTCGGTCATCTTTTTCGAGCGTCCGATTATGCCCTCCATGTTGAATTTGTCAAAAAGTTCTCTGTGAAGCCGGATATTTTCCTTGAGCAGAGACATCCTCTCTGCGGCCTTGCCAACGACAAGCGTGATGACGTCTTTGTCAAGCGGCTTGATGAGGTAGTCAAAGGCTCCCTTTTTCATGGCCTCAACCGCGCTGTTGATTGTCCCATACGCGGTGATTACGATAACGGCCGGTCTGGATGAAGGCTCTTTGGGCAGGTGTTCAAGCATCTGGATGCCGGTCATCCCCGCCATGTTTAGGTCAGTAAGGACTACATCGGCATTTTGCTCATTGATTATCTTTAACCCCTGCTCGGCGCTTGCTGCCGCAAACACCTCATACCCCTCGTCTGCGAGGATGGTTTTTAGGATCCCCCGCTGTAATGGCTCATCATCTATTACAACAACTACTGCCATGCGGCCTCCAATTTATGGGTGACTTCATTTTTGTCGCTTCCAACCCGGGAACTGTTCTCACATGGGCAGGGAAGGAATAATTTCACCTCCGAACCCGCCCCTGGCTCGCTGTAAAATTCAACCCTTCCCCCATGTTCTTCCATAACCCTGAAGGTCATCGGCAGACCAAGTCCGGGATGATTCTGCTTCGTTGAGAAAAATGGCTCGAACAGCTTTGGCAGGTTCTCAGCCGGGACACCCGGCCCGTCATCTTCTATTGTAAGGATGAACTCGCTCTCTTTCACCTCGGTGGTTAACTTTAAAAGGCCGCCCGTGGATTTGATGCTGTTGATAGCCTGAAACGCGTTTGTTATGACGTTTAGTACGCAGGACTTAAACAAATCGGCATCAACATTGAGGGCCATGTCACTGCAGTAGTTCTTAATGATAACAATGCCGTCGGCCTCGGCCTTTGCCCACACGAGGGCTACGACATCCTCAAGGACATCGTTTATCTGCACCATTTTGGGGCTTATCTTTAGTGTCCTGCTGAACTCAAGGAAATCGTTGACAAGGTTGTTAAGCCTGCGGATTTCGTGCTTAATGCCGACGACAAGAGTGTTGAAATTTTCCAGTTTATCCTTGTCTTCGGGGGGGTATTTGCCGCTTATGTAGTCAATTGAAAGACTGATGAAATTTAACGGGTTTTTTATCTCATGGGCCATGTCGCGCGAGAGTTTGCCGAGGCCGGACAGATGCTCCGCCTCTCTCAGGCGTTCCTCAAGGTTTCTGCTCTCGCTTAATTTTTTGACCATATAATTGAAACTCTCCGAAAGCTGGCCAACCTCATCCTTTGTCTTTACCTCAATTTGCTGGGTTAAATCCCCCGCCGACACCCGCAGGGAGGCATCCGCCAGCCTCTTTATCGGCAGGGTTACTCTGCGCGAGAACACAAGCGCAATAAGCAGCCCTGTACCAAATACTAAGATTATTGTAAAGGTACGTTTTACCGTGTTCATCTTAATCAGGTCTGAGAAGTCGTCTTTATTTATCATCAGGTGGATATAGCCGTACTGCTGGCCGTCGGCCACAACGGGCACGATAACGTTATATGTCTTGCCTTCGTCAGAGACATGCTCGCCGAGTTCCGCCTTGATGACCATCTCTTTTCTCTTATGCGAGATCGGCCTGCCAATTTTTTCCTGGTTAGTGCTGGCCACTATCTCGCTGTTATTGCTTATGATAGAGATCTCCTTGATGCCACGCTTATTCAACTCCGTAAGATACTGAGAAAGGCGTGACTCGCCGGTCTTTCCTGTGACCTCCTCGACGCCAACCTGTATGGCCTTGGTGAGTTCGCCGGTTTGTCTTTCCACCTGCTGGAGAAGTTTGTGCTCCAATTGCAAATTAAACATCACAAGCATGAAGATGATGGTGCACGTCAGGATGAGCATCATCGCAATCAGCTTTTTGTTCAGCGACAGTGCAAAGGGATTTTTCATAACCGCCAATAATTATAACATATTTATTAATGATAAAAATGTTATACTTGCCGGATAACATTAAATTAAGGATTCACAGGGAGGTCAACTTGAGATTGGCTAAAATAGCGGTGAAAGCGGCAATTTGGTTAGCTTTAGTCTCGGCATTAGCGCTTGGCAACGCGGCCGGTGCCGCGCCGACGAAAATAGAACAAGAGGGGCAGCCCATAAAAGCCGCGCTACTATATAACAGTTCCGGCCCCATGGCCTCAATAGACGAGCCTGCGTATAAGGGTGCAATACTGGCGGCGAAGTTAATAAATGCAGCAGGAGGCATTACAGGCGGCCAAAAACTTGAGCTTATACCCACAGATACCGGCTCCAATATCGCAAAGGCAGGGTCAGCCGGCATGGACGAAAAGAATAAAGATGTTGTTGCCGCCATAGGCTATGGTGACAGCGCCTTTGTTATCAGCGCCGCATCTCCTTTTGTAAACAAAGGGATTCCGTACATAACGCCTGGGGCTACGCTGCCCACACTCCCCGGAATGCTCGGCGAACGTTTTTTTATGACGGCCTACGGTGACGATGGCCAGGGCCGGGCCATCGCCGACTATGCTTACAATAATCTGAACGTAAAAAGAATCGTAGTATGGACAGATACCTCAATGGCATTCACCTTAGCCGTGAGCGATTCTTTTAAGCGGCGATTTGCGGAATTGGGCGGGACAGTCCTCTACGAAGATCTTTTTAAGAGCGGTATGCCGGTGCCGCCTGATTTATCTAAAATGGTTGAAAGACTCAGGACAAACGAACCCAAACCGGAGGCCGTTTTTGTGGCCGCAATTGAAGAGGAGGCTGCCCTTTCGGTCAAACTACTGAGAAATGGCGGCATAGACATACCCATCGTAAGCGCGGACGGCTTTGACAGCCCGCTGGTAGAAAAGGCGGAAATGGCTAAACCCATCACTAATGTTTACTTTTCCACACACTCATACAGGGGAGAGACCCGCAAAGAGGTAACCGATTTCATTAAGGCATACAAAAAGGAATATGGCAAGGAACCCGACAATGCCTACGCGGCACTGGGATACGACGCCGTGAATATCCTTGCCGACGCGATAAGGCGTATCGGCAACTCAGGGGTGCCGGACAAGGACACCATATCAAAGGCGCTTTCTGAGACAAAGGATTTTAAGGCCGTAACCGGTGTGATAACGATGAGACCTAAGAGCCCACCCGAAAAATCTATCGCCATCGCCGAAATCAAAGATGGTAAGTACACGGTGGTGCATACATGGAGACCTTAGACTGCTTGACGTCAAGAGGTGTTTGATATATCATTATGGCAGACAACGGAGGACATAATTTGTTTCACAGTACGACGATACTTTGCGTTAGAAGAGGCGGTGATGTCGCCATTGCCGGAGATGGACAGGTTACCTTTGGGGCGACGGTTCTCAAACACAACGCGAGGAAGCTCAGAAGGATGTACAACGATAAGGTTGTCGCGGGGTTTGCCGGCGCAACGGCGGACGCCTTTACGCTGTTTGAGAAATTTGAGGGGAAACTCGAATCATACAGAGGGAATTTGTCGCGTGCCGCGGTTGAACTGGCAAAGGAATGGAGGACAGACAAAATCCTCAGGCGACTTGAGGCCCTGCTGATTATAGCCGACAAGGAAGTGACCCTGATAGTGTCGGGAAATGGCGATGTTATTGAGCCTGAAAGGGGTGTCTCGGCCATAGGCTCTGGCGGGCCATATGCCCAGGCGGCGGCAAGGGCACTCTACGATAACACAGAACTCTCCGTAAGGGACATAACCGTAAAGGCGATGGAAATAGCCGCGGATATTTGCATATATACGAATAAAAATATAATAGTCGAGGAACTCAATGGATAATCTTACACCAAGGAAGATAGTAGAGGAGCTGGATAAATATATAGTGGGGCAGGACAAGGCCAAAAAGGCCGTGTCAATAGCGCTGAGAAACCGCTGGCGGCGGCAGAAACTGGCGGCAGACCTCAGAGACGAGGTGCTGCCTAAAAATATCATTATGATAGGTCCGACCGGCGTGGGTAAGACAGAGATTGCCAGAAGGCTGGCCAAGCTCTCCGCGGCACCGTTTATTAAGGTAGAGGCATCGAAATTTACAGAGGTAGGCTATGTCGGCAGAGATGTTGAATCAATGATCAGAGACCTGACGGAGCTTGCCATAAATATGGTCAAAGAGGAGCATTTCGTAAAAATACAGGAAAAGGCGAGGCTCATGGCAGAGGAGAAACTGCTTGACACGCTGCTTCCCCCTTTGAGGCAATCAAAGAATTCACCTGCCAACGCCGAGGAAAAACAAAAGCAATCCGAAACAAGGGAAAAACTGAGGGAAAAACTCAAAGACGGCAAGTTCGAAAATAAATATGTTGACATAGACGTCAAAGAAAAGGTAATGCCCTTCGGCGTCATATCCAACATGGGCATGGATGACCTTGAGATGAATATCAAGGAGATCCTTGGGAATTTTCTGCCGGAAAAACAAAAGAAAAAGAAGATGAAGGTCCCGGACGCCATGACTCAGTTCACAAAGGAAGAGGCCGGCAAGCTGATAGATATGGAGAAAGTCACAAAAGAGGCAATCCAGAGGACAGAGCAAACAGGCATAGTGTTCATTGATGAGATAGATAAGATTGCAAGCAAGGGGCAGTCGCACGGCCCCGATGTATCAAGAGAGGGTGTGCAGCGTGATTTACTGCCTATTGTGGAGGGCACGACGGTGACGACAAAGCACGGCTCGGTCAAAACCGACCATGTGCTTTTCATAGCGGCGGGGGCGTTTCATGTCTCAAAACCCTCTGACCTCATCCCTGAGCTACAGGGGCGTTTTCCAATACGGGTGGAACTTGACGCACTCGGCAAGGATGAGTTCATACGCATCCTGACCGAACCAAGCAACGCACTGATAAAGCAATACGTGGCGCTGATGAATACAGAGGCAATAGAGCTTGATTTCATCACAGAAAGTATCGTTGAAATTGCCGAAATCGCCGCAACTGTAAATGAAAGGACAGAAAACATAGGTGCCAGACGCCTTCACACGGTATTGGAAAAACTCCTTGAGGACATCTCATTCGAGGCACCAGAACTGTCACCGGCAAAGATAACGATAGACTGCAAAATGGTCAGAGAGAAGCTCTCGGAGATAGTAAAGAACGAGGACTTAAGCCGATACATTTTATAACGATATAACACCTGAGAGAAAAACTTGCGGGGCACGGCAATACTCATTATATCGGCGGTTATAGTTGTATGCGGTTGCACACACGCAGTAAGGGTGCCGCCACGAAGGGATGCCCGCGTACCTGAAACACCGCCAGTGACGGGGAAAACCCAGATGATAGCCTCATGGTACGGCCCGGACTTTCATGGCAAGCTCACCGCGTCGGGGGAAAGATACGACATGTACGCCATGACGGCGGCACACAAGACGTTGCCATTTGGCACTATCTTAAAGCTGACGAACCCCGACACCGGCGTCTCAGTGACAGTCACAGTAACCGACCGTGGGCCGTTTGTTGCTGGGCGGGACATAGATTTGTCATATCGCGCGGCCAAAGAAGTCGGCGTCATAGGACCGGGGGTGCTTGCCGTGATGGTGCAATACATGGGCAGGGACATGAAATATGCCAGATACGTAAGGGTCTCAGAATCCACAGGAAGCTCTTATACGATTCAGACAGCCGCATACGAGGACAGACAAAACGCGGAGAGATTAAAGGCCACCCTTGAAATGTCATACACAGGGGTATTCATAAAGCAGGCGGCCATAAACGGTAAGACATATTACAGGGTAAGGGTCGGTCATTACAGCGAAAAGGAAAAGGCTATGTCCAATGCCAAACGCCTTGCAAACGAGGGCTATGACACCTTCGTAACACCAAACGATTAAGCCTATGGAGGGGGAGATGAGCATGAATTCGTTAATAGCAAAGGCCGGGGTGCTGATAGAGGCGCTGCCCTATATACGGAATTTTTACAAAAAGACCTTCGTGATAAAATATGGCGGGGCAGCCCAGACAGATGACTCATTGAAAGAGGCATTCTCAAGGAATATTGTACTGTTTAACCACATAGGGATAAACACGGTAATCGTCCACGGCGGCGGGCCGCGAATTTCAAGGACGATGGAGCAGATGGGTAAATCCCCGCAGTTCATTCAGGGCCACCGTGTGACAGACAAGGAGACGATGGACATAGTGGAAATGGTCTTGGGCGGCTTGATAAACAAGGAAATTGCGTCGTCAATCAACCGCGCCGGCGGCAATGCCGTGGGAATAACCGGAAAAGACGGCGGCCTGATTACGGCTGGTAAAAAATTCCTGCGCGGTGCCGACACCTCCCCCATAGACATCGGGCAGGTGGGACAAGTGACAGAGATAAATCCGGCGATTATCCATGCCCTTGCAACGCAGGGATTTATCCCCGTGATAGCCCCGATAGGGGTATCAAAAGAGGGCGAGACACTCAACATAAACGCCGACTTCGCGGCCTCGGCAATCGCCGGGGCGCTGAGGGCTGAGAAACTGATACTACTGACAGACACCCCCGGCATACTGGACAAAGCCGGTGTTACTATCTCTACGATAAAAACGGGGAATTATTTGTCATACACCGAAGACGGCACGATAACCGGAGGGATGCTCCCAAAGATAAACGCCTGCATAGAGGCGCTTGCCGCTGGCGTCGGGAAAATACACATCATAGACGGGAGAATCCCAAATAGTCTGCTGCTTGAGATTTTTACACAAGAGGGAATTGGCACGGAGATAGTGCTTTAAACACCTGTCTAAGAATCCCCCAATACTTGAGATGCCGCCCTGAAGCTGCCCTCTCTGCAGGGCAATCGCATTAGAAATTGCCTCCCTTATTTTTGTCATTCCGGCTTGTCCGGAATCTGTCCTTATGCCTCAGAATATGCACAATCATCATGAAACTCCCACTAAAGGGAAGATTCCGGACAAGCCGGAATGACGGCAAGGGGCAAAGCCGGAATTATTGCATAGGTATCTTCTGATTTTTTTTCAAATGCGATTGCCCTGCCCTCCCTGTTTGACACATGCTATCGGATAGTGCTATATTGCTAACAGGTAGTCTGCTTCAAATGATACTAGCCACAAGCCTTGTGATTTTCAGGGTTAAAGATTGATTGCCATTGCCTGACTATGGAGGGATGCAGATGAGAACATTATGTAAATACATTGTAATGGTTGTATTGTTGACTGAGGTGGTTTTGGGTGGTATCTCGTACGCGGCGGGGGGTTCAGGCGAACCGGTAGCGGGGGTTACTGTAACGCAGCAGGCCCCGGTTTCCGTTGTGTCCACTGATGAGATGAAAAAAAGTGAGGCATTGCTACCGGCACGACCGGCCCAAAAGAGGGTAATACGTTTGAAGCGCCGCAAAGGACACACCACATCAACGGCGGCCCCGATTGAGAGCCAATTTCTGTCAACAATCAAATCTCCTGAGCAGAGCGCGCCCCAGTCCTCAATAGAAACGCCAACCCTGATAGCTAGCTTTACGGGCATGGACCTTAACGGCAACACCAGCCATGCCATTCCACCTGACACGATGGGCGCGGCCGGGCCTGTCTATCTTATGAGCATCTTAAACGGCGGGGTTGCCTATTACAATAAAAGCACCGGCGCTATGACAGGCCATACAACCGACACCGCCTTTTGGTCATCACTTGGCACAAGCTCAGGGCAGCCGGCTGACGGCGTCTTTGACCCTAAGGTCATATATGACCAGTACCTTGGACGCTTCATCACCGTGGAGCTTAGCCAGGGAACCTCTTCCACAAATTCTTATATCTTAGTCGGAATATCCTCAACAAGCGACCCCACCGGCACATGGACATTGCACGCGATTCGCGCCGATTTAGATAACGGCACTACTCAAACAAAAAACTGGGCGGATTTCCCTGCTGTCGGCATGGATTCGGCTAATCTCTATGTCTCCGTAAATATGTTTGATTCCAGTGAAAATTTTAAGTATGTAAAGGCATATTCAATTCCCAAGACACAGCTTACTTCAACCGCCTCAACAATTACCTATACGGAGTTCATCAACAATAACACTAACGATTTTACCATTCAGCCGTGCGTTGCCTATGGAAGCGGGCAGCAGATATATTTCATCGGCGAGGATTACGCAGGTGGCGGCAACCACAACGGCGACTCGCCAGTCCAGCAGACTCAAACAGCGGCGGCCACACCGAGCTATCTAAAATTATGGACGATTGCAAATAACGCATGGACTCTACTAGGGGATATAGTCGTGCAGAGTTATCCTGTTGTAGATTCGCTACCCGGCGCTCCCCAGCAGGGGTCAACCAAGACGATAGTTACAAATGATACGAGGATGCTAAACGCCGTATGCAGGGGCGGCTATCTGTGGGCGACGCATACCGTTACGAACTCCACCGGAGTGAAGACCGAGGTGGCATGGTATCAAATAAACCCCTCATTGGCCTCAAAGACATTGGCCTCAGCGGGAAGCCCGGTTCAGGAGGGAAGAGTAAGCGATACGAGCCTGTTCTATTACTTTCCCTCAATAGCGGTTAATGCCAATGGAGACGCGGCAATTGGATTTTCCGGCTCATCAAGCAGCACATACGCCGGTGGATATTACACGGCAAGGATGAGCACAGATACCGCTGGCACTACTCAGACCGTGGGTCAGTTAGTGGCAGGAGCGGCGGCTTATTATCTCACCTATGGCGGGACAGATAACCGATGGGGAGATTACAGCGCCACATGCGTTGACCCGTCGGACGACGTTACATTCTGGACTCTTCAGGAATACGCAAAGGGCAGCACAAACTGGGGCACGTGGTGGGGGTCTTTTAAGGCCACCGGCGCATCATCATCGGACTATAGCACTGCCTCCGCGGCTATTGGCGCAATATACAGCCAATATGCCTCGTTTTTTGGGTCACTATCCGGGAGTGTACTTACGTTAACATCCGGTTCAGCCACATACTATGTCCAGTGGTATTCCAATGGTGGCGCCCTTGTTGCATGGACAGATGGAACTATGTATGCTTACTACAAGGGTTCATGGTACGCCTTCAATATAGGATGGCAATCATTAGGGAAGGCGGCTACGAAGATTACATCAATTTATAACCAATATGCCTCGTTTTTTGGGAAACCATCTGGAAGCATAGCTATTGGAACATCCGGGTCGGCACCATACTACGTCCAATGGTATACAAACGGTGGTGCCATTGTGGCATGGACAGACGGGACTATGTATTCTTATTTAAACGGTACGTGGTACGCCTTCGGGGTAAGCTGGCAATAAGGGGCTGCACTCCTCAGACATAAGAGAGGTGTGCTGTTGTGGCGCAGGGGTGTCTTAATTCTGGCAATTGTCAGAGTGATGTGCAGCCTTGCTCTTTACATTGGATGATTGTTGTGTCAGATATTACTTTTGCGCTCTATTTCGGGCGCTTGACAAATGAAACAGGCTTTGATAACATAATCGGGCAGCGAGGCAGCCGTACGCTTTAGAATAGGCGACTAATACTAAATAATGCAATTGGCCGTTGGTTGGCCAATCGCCACACAAGGAAGCGGATATGAACTTTAACTTATCGCGCGCAGTTTATCGCCACAGCATTGATAATCAGGGGAGTCTCGCCGTTGCATCAGATTCCCGCGAACTTACCTATGGACAATTTGCCAGTGGTGCCAGGGCAATCTCGGCCTGCCTCAGGACAAGCCCATCTTTTGTATGGCGGGATGGACAGCCTCCGCGGGTTGGGATTTTAGCTTCGCGCAGCGTCGAGGCCGCGTTGGGCGTCATGGGGGCCGCGTGGGCAGGTGCGACCTATGTCCCGATTGGTCCCAAACTCCCGGAGGATAGGATTTTAACAATACTTTCGCTTTGCAATCTCTCAGCGCTTATTGTTGGCCCTGAGGGCGTGAAACAGATGACAGACAAGGTACTGTCGGCCTGTCCGCCGCTGATAATCGTGCCCGGTGCCGCGCAGTTTCAGGCAAAAGGCCTTCCAGGAATTAAGTTCCATGATGCTGGCCAACTGCCTGATGCCTTGCACGAAGAGCCTGCCAATGTTGAGGGCAGCTCCATTTCGTACATCCTGTTCACATCGGGAACGACTGGAGTCCCTAAGGGAGTTGCTATTTCGGCTGCCGCGGTTGCAAACTATGTTGAGGCGGCCACGGCGATGTTGGAAATGCGCCCCAGCGATAGAACCATTGAACTGACAGAGCTGACATTTGACGTTTCAGTTAGTAACATGTTTTGCACATGGGAGGCAGGGGCGTCTTTGCATGTGTTGCCAGCCGTTCGCGTGATGAGCGCGGTGAAGTTCGCGCGCCAAAGGCATCTGACAGTCTGGAGTTCAGTACCTTCTTTAATAGACAGGTTGAGGCAGATAAAGGCGCTGACGCCGGGTGCGCTGCCCGGCATTCGACTGTCTGTCTTTATGGGTGAGCCGTTGACTGAGAGCCTGGTCACGGCCTGGATGGACGCTACTCCAAACAGCGTCATAGTGAACCAGTATGGTCCTACTGAGACTACTATTGCTAACACCATCTGTCGCATCTCGCAGCCTATTCCATTAACTCCCGGGCGGGATTATTGTCCCCTTGGTAAGCCATGGGCAGGAAACGAGCTGGCAATAGTCAATGCCAATGGAGCATTTTTGCCGACAGGGACAACGGGAGAACTTGCGCTGTCCGGCGTCCAATTATCCAGCGGTTACTTAAACCAGCCTGAGTTGAATGCGGCGAGGTTTCCAATTATTGATGGCAAGAGGTGGTACCTGTCCGGTGACCTTGCAATGCAGGATTCCTCCGGTACATTTCACTTACTTGGACGAATAGATAATCAGGTCAAGGTGATGGGCAACAGGGTAGAACTGGAAGAGGTTGACACGCATCTGAGGACAGTTGCAAACACCGGCATTGCCGCGGCCGTCACATGGCCAATCGTTGACGGCATTGTGCAGGGGCTTGTAGGGTTTGTTGGGGCTAAACAGATAGACCAACTGCAAATCATCGCCGCGATGAAGGACAAGCTGCCTGCCTATATGGTTCCCAGCCGTGTTCTGGCACTGGAAAACATGCCTTTCAATTCAAATGGGAAAGTTGACAGGAATGCCCTGCGCCAACTTCTCCAAAGCGGGGAAATCTGATTCCGGAGACGGCAGGCACACAGCCGCCCCCCGGCGCGGTGCCGCAGATGCGGGTATGGCGTGACAATTTTGCAATTGAAACCCATCAGGGAGTTGTCGGCTTCGCCCAAACCATTTTTGGCCGTGTATTTCTGCTCCTGCTGTTTTCCATTGCTTACTCAGCGGCAACGGAAGCGTGGAAACCCTCCGGGGTTGTTTTCGCTGCCGCGGCCTTCGCCTTTTTACCGCGCTATCGGACTGTCATAATATTCGTCGCAACGCTTGGGGTTTTGGCAAAAGACCCTTTCTGGTACGGAATGGAGGCAATTGATTATGTAATGAAACAGGAGCGTCTGACATCCCTTTCAGGAAAGTATTCGGCCTACGTGGCATTGGTCTCGTTTTTTGTGTGTTCTTTAGCAACCCTTGAGCTTGTGCGGCGAAATAAGACATTATATGTTGCCCGCCGTCCCGTGATTACATTGATAGCCGCGGTTGCCGTGATGAGCGTTACGGCGGCTTATCCCATACTCCACGGCACGCCACTGGTTTTATTGTGGGCGTTTATAACGGTCTTTTCGGCCTATATTTGGTTCTTAGCCTATTCATTAGTGGACCAGAGGTCTCGTGACCGGAGTCCGCACCTGTTCCAGCTTGGCACGTTTCATCCTTTTTGGGGTTCAAGCTCAGTGCCGTATGGTAAGGGTGCCACATTTCTCAGAAAAACACTGGCTAAGACCTCAGGTGACCTGGCAGTTACGCAGCTCAAGGGATTGAAACTCGTGCTTTGGACAGTGGTTCTTTTATGGCTTAGAAAGCTGCTTGTGTGGGTTTTCGAGGTCAAATTGAAAATCCCTGATGTAGCGGCTTTGCAGGCGTTTCATGTGACAGGCCAGGGGTATTCGATTTTGGTTGGTTGGACTGCGGTTGTCTGGGCTACGGCGTCTGATACACTTGTGCTTGCGATTGCCGGCCATAAGGCTGTTGCTGTTGCGCGTCTGGCGGGATTTCGGCTGCCGAGAAACACATGGCGTCCGCTTCAGTCAAGAACTCTGGCCGAATTCTGGAATCGCTACTATTACTACTTCAAGGAGTTGTTGGTTGAGTTTTTTTTCATCCCAACATTTCTCAGGACATTTCGCAACCATCCCCGGCTCAGGATGTTCTTCGCAACCTTTATGGCAGCCGGCATCGGTAACGCTGCCTTTCATTTTATCCGGGACATAAAGTTTGTCGCAACACAGGGTCTGTGGGACTCCATCGTAAGCTACCAGAGCTATGTGTTTTACACCTTCGTACTAGCTACGGGAATCGGTATTTCACAAGTGCGAATGAACAGTGGCGCAAAGCCGTCAAACGCCTTCCACGCAAGGCTGTGGTCATTCCTTTGTGTGTGGACATTTGTCGTATGTTTACACGTCTTCGGTGACGAGACGCGAGTTTATACTTTGTGGCAACGGCTGTCTTTCATGGCCAGCCTTATAGGAGTGAAATAGTGGATACTGAAAAGAAGAACAAACTGCGCACGTTTATTAAATCATACCTGCAAGAGCATGGGGATGCAGGTGAACTTAAAGACGATGATTCGCTGTTTATCAGCGCTCGTCTGGACTCTCTGGCGATGATTACACTGATTTCCTTTCTTGAGCAGACGTTCGGCGTCAATTTCGGAGATGTAGATTTCGATGTTGAGCTGATTGACTCAGTGAATGAGATTGAGTTGTTTCTGGATGGGGGTTAGAAGATGATCAACGCGAAATTGAAGAAATTGGTGTTGCCTTTGCCACTTCGCGATTTTGTTTCAGTCAGTGGGGGGGCGTAGTGGGATTGTTGTATTCTAAAATGAAGATATTTCACTTCAAGGACAAGCTTGCCTCTCTTGCCCCTGACATCAACAAGATTCTCCCTCCCGTGCAAATCAGAATAAAACCCACGAACCACTGCGAACACAATTGCTATTACTGTGCTTACAGGGCGGAGAGTCTACAGCCCGGAAAAGACATGAACCAGTCCGACTCAATCCCAAAGGACAAGATGCTGGAACTGATAGACGATATAATTGATATGGGCGTAAAAAGCGTAACCTTCAGCGGCGGTGGCGACCCGTTTTGCTACCCCTACCTGATTGACGCGGTCAAAAAACTATCAGATAGTCCCGTTAAATTTGCCTCATTGACAAACGGGGCAAACTTAACCGGTGAATTGGCGGAGGTCTTTGCGGCCAGGGCCACATGGCTTAGAATCTCTATTGACGGATGGGACGATGAGAGTTACTCAGAGTATAGGGGAGTAAGACATGGGGAATTTACGAAGGTTATGAATAATATCAGGATGTTTAAGAAGCACTCAGGCCGGTGTTTTTTAGGCGCTGTCATTGTCGTGGACAAGAAAAATGCCCCCCATGTGTATGAATCTATTGGGAGACTAAAGGATGCGGGAGTTGACAGTGTTAAAGTATCTCCTTGTATCGTCAGCAACATAGGTGTCGACAATAATCTGTATCACTGGGCAATATTTAAATCCGTGAAAGAGCAGACAATAAGGGCGTGCAATGATTTCGTGGATGAGGAGTTTGAGATATTCGACTCTTATCATGAACTCGACAATAAATTCAATAAAGATTATTCATGGTGCCCATATATTCAAATAGTGCCAGTCATTGGGGCTGATTCAAATGTATATACATGCCACGACAAGGCGTATAATCTTGAGGATGGGCTGATAGGGTCTGTGAAAGATATGAGATTTAAAGAGCTATGGTTTTCAGATAAATGGAATTTTTTTCGTATTAATCCCTCTGTCCATTGCAATCATCACTGTGTTTCAAACGCGGCTAACAGGCTGATTTTGGAATATATAAACGTTGATAAGGGACATTTGGAATTTGTATAACACAACCGGCACCGTCTGAAGCCGCCAAAACCCTATGGATACCACCATGACATGTATTTTATGCGGGGCGGACAGCTTATCCGACATTCGATATTCTGATGGTATTGCGAGCATTACATCAGACTGCAAGCTGTGGCCTTATTCAGGCCGCTCTGCCCGATGCGGTACATGCGGGCATGTCCAAAAACCGCTCGGCGGCAGTTTGATGAGTGAAATCAAAAAAATATATTCCAACTACGAACCATACTCCTTGAGCAACGGCGATGAGCATCTGATTTTTCATGAATCCGCAGACATGACCCGTTCTTATGAGCTGCTGTCAGGATTAAAGACAGCAATAAAGATACCCCAAGAGGGTAGATTAATTGACATTGGCTGTGGAAATGGCTCGTTTTTAAAGGCATTTGGTGATGCCTACCCTGAGTGGGATTTATTTGGTTTTGAACAGAGCAACCTGCGGGCAAAAGGATTGCCCAACGTAAAAGAGATATACTGCGGCTCTATGGATACAATCGAAGGCACTTATGATATTGTCACGATGATACATGTATTAGAGCATGTCTTTGAGCCGGTGAGTTTTTTGAGAGGACTTCATACCCTTATAAACCCTGCGGGCGTCCTGTTTATCCAGACCCCTTTTTTTAAGACAAATCCATTCGATTTGACTATCGTAGACCACTGTTCCCACTTTCAACCTGACACCATGGCCTATGCCGTCAATGCCGCGGGATTCAGCACGACCCTGCAAGAGGACTGGATTGCAAAAGAGATAGGAATCGTAGCCGGTGAGGGCGGCGGTAACCGCGCCCCTGCTATCAGCGCCGCTTCTACAACCTCCGCAGAGCAGTCTTATTTATGGCTGCATAAGGTTGCGGCGCACGCGAGGGAACTATCTGGCCATGGCACATTTGGCATATTCGGCACAGCTATCGCCGGCACATGGTTGGCAAGTATGGCCATGCCTCAGGTAAGTTTTTTCACAGACGAAGACCCACACAAACAAGGCAAAGAACACCTTGGATTGCCGGTGTTCCATCCTCTGTCCGTACCCTATAAGGACGCCGTCGTTTATCTGGCGTTTCCCGCGGAAATTTCAATAGCAATATATAAAAGGTTATCTGTGTCCTATCCCCGAATAAAATTTTGTCTGCCGCCGCCTTTTAACGCAGCAGACGCTTGTGTTTAATCTCATATAAGACGTTGCTAATATAATTCCTTATGAACGTAACAATATTCAACTTATTTGAATACAGATAATGGATAATCACAAAGGCATATTTAATGTATAGAAACATATTAATAATAAAATAGAATAATCTCCCAACAGGTGATTTATTAAGTTGACTATATTTTGTAAGCGTTGATTTTCTAAGGGAATAAATATTTTGGAAATATATATCATAATAAACGTTCTTTCCATAGGCGTCTAATATAGCCGCCGGTATAATATCATGGTATGACCTCCGCAGTATACCCATCATTTTAGCGGCCTCTTCTCTCATTAATTCAGAGTTTAACTGATATTTTGCTGACAGGCTTTCGCTTCTGTATCTGACGCATACAAACGGCTCCGGAATAAAGCACACTCCACTTTTGGCAATCATTACAAATCCGAGCAGTACGTCATTATAATAATGCAACTCTTTAGAGAACCCACCGCACTCAAGCATATTAAGCCTTTTAAAAATAAAAGTATTTCCGTTGAGCATTCCACAGCCGACCTGGGTCATAATCGCCAGCATTTCCTCCGGTGGAATAAAGCCTGTTTTGCTAGTCATTCCCGGTGAATACTGTATTTCTATCCTGCGCCCTTTCACATTTATCGCATAGGCAAATGCCGCAAACAGCCCTGTCTCCGGATATGTTGTCAGCAACCTCGTGGCCTTTTCAAAAAAACCGGGAAGGATATAATTGTCAGAGGGCGCGGCATACAAATAATCTCCTGTGGTAATGTCAAGCATTCTATTAAATGTATCAAGCGAGCCAAGATTAGTCTCGTTTCTGATAAACTTGATTACGGGATGTCGTTGCGCATAAGCCTCAATAATTTCCACGCTATTGTCAGTTGAGGCGTCGTCACAAATAATAAACTCATCGGGCGGGCGGGACTGGTTTAATATTGATTCAATGGCCTCTGCGATATACCTGGCACAGTTATAATTTGGCATCAAAACTGACAATATCAGTTTTTTTCCTGGTGCTTGCAGCTCTGATTTCATTTTTTCCAATTCCCTCCAACTATCCCAATACTTTCTGATATATCGGTAAAATGATAATTCGTCAGCCCTGCTAAAATCCCCGTTAATCTATCGTTTCTCATACTCGTATCTTTAGGCCGTTTTACCCGAAACACCATGTCATCCAGAGAGATTTTATCCACATGAACCTCGTCAATACCCATTTTTTCAGCCAGAGCCTTTGCAATGTCATAGCGTGAAACCCTTTTTGAGGGACACAGATTTACGGTCCCCGTAATGCCGTTTCCCTGCAAAATAGCCGTTACCGCTATCACGTCGTCAATAAAGGTGGGGCAAAACACCTGATCACAGGCCGCTTTTACAGTCTTGCCCTGCGCTAAACACGACGCCATTTCATCTATCATAGTTGCATCTCCCTTTACATGAGAATATACCTTGCTCAGCCTGATAATGAGATGATTACCATTTGTAATTTCCCCGATTTTCGATTCCACCTCCGCCTTCTGCCTGCCGTACTCAGTGTTGGGGCATAGGGGGGCGTCATCCTTATAGTTACCGGCATTGCCGCCAAAGACATAGTCGGAAGAGGTAAATACCGGTTTTATTCCTTCATCAGCCAACTGCCTTATTATTTGAAGCGTCCCTGTGACATTGACCTTTGTTGAAAGTTCCTTTTCCTGTTCACATCTGTCTATGTTTGGTATTGCGGCCAGGATTAATGCCTCTTTGTAGTGATTTTCAGAAAGCCTGAGCGCTCTGATATCGGGATTTAATAAATCCAGTTCAGCGCGGGTAGTGCCGATAAGATCGCTGTGTGTCTTTCGGTAAGCATCGAGAAAATGCCTGCCTATAAATCCACCTGCCCCGATGATTACGGTTTTTGGTACTAAATGCTGACGAGTTATCACCATTATGAGAGTCTCTTGCAGGCATACATACAAGTAATTTTTTTGCACAGTTGAAGAGTTTTGGATGCGAAGTTTTCCGGCAAAATAGTATATAAATCCGATAGAAAAGATTCAATTCCCCGATTCGTTATGAAGTGTTCGGGATTAACATTCTGCACCGGAAAAACGACATCGTTATGGACAGAGTTTTTCCTTGCTGTAAAAAATATCATTGTTGGATTGCCAAAATTGTGAGGCAATTTAGCCGGTGATGTAAAGTCAAAATAACAGCTTTTAGTTCTCGAATGACTTATATGTATTTTTGCCTCGATATCAGTGAAATCGTTTGCGTTATAAAAATCAAACAATAACGAAGGAGAAATCTGATAATATCCATGTTCAAGGTATCCTGATATTGGAAGGTGATGTATGACTATTCCACCGGCTTTCAGCAATCTCACAGTATTTGATAATACTTCCGTTATATTAAAACAATGTTCAGCCGTTCCTCCATCATAAACCATATCATAGCGACAATGCAGGGTTTGGTCTATGGGTTTGTTAAGATTCAATACATGCGTCGGATTTTCCCGGGCTGACACATCAATACTGTCTACTATGTCAAACCCTAACATGTTAAATAAAACGCTTTGATGAATAGTCTTCCCAAACTGTGTTATATCGTCCATGATAATAGAATCTTTGTCTATATCTCTGTATTTATATCCTTCCATGGACAATATTTTTCTTACATCGCTATATTGCCCTTCTACGCCCTGAACTCCATATGTAACGCACATCCCGGACAAGTGTCTGTCCTTCATTGTTCTTGCTATAAGCCGCATTGTTGATACGCTGATTCCCATTTCCCTTTATCCTCAATTTTTATATCTTTTTGCCGTATCCCCGTATCCTCAATTTTTATATTTTCTTACCGCATCCAACGACAAATAAATAGTGGCACATGGGATAAAACCCCGTATGGACGACCTCGTCGTTCATGCCAAAGACAAAGGCATTCCAGAAGTATTTACGCACAAGCGCGGTTAATCTTTGCGCGCTATAGAGATTGATATGTCCTATTTTACTGTTTTCCGACGCGTATGGCGAAGCGGTGATGTTAGGGGTGCCAATCACTGTAAGGCCATGCGGCTGCAGATTAGAACAGATTGTTGCCATAAGTTCGTCTTCACGGTCTTCATTTATATGCTCAATAACATCAAGACTTACTACGGCGTCAAAACTTCCATATAATTTACCGATAAAATCGTCACACTTAAACTCAAGGCCGACCTTCTTTATATGCTCATTTGCATATGAAATCGAGCGCTCATCAAAATCAACCGCTGTTATTTCGTGGCCATCCTCGGCGATGATAACCGTTGACAGCCCCTCGCCACATCCTAATTCAAGGACTTTCATAGGCCCATCATTACACAGCAATCTTGCTATGAACTTATAACGCGAAAGGGTGAACAATAGGTGCCTGGGGGTTGAGCGCACTATATACGAATTCAAATCACCCAAAACCAGCGGCTCCGCCTTTGTCTGTCCAACATGCCGCCTTACGTCATCCCACGCCTCTTTACTCATCTTATTCCTGCCTCTCCCATCAGAAACTCCTTGCATAACGGCTTGCCGTCATGGTTTTACAATATAGCCGGCCGGGGCGTTTGTCCACGCAAATGTCCTTATTTTTATATCAGGTTTGTCCGCAAAATATTCGTCTACGGCCTTTGTCTCACCCGGCCAATCGCTGATTGAATATTCGTCAAAAAGCATTACCCCTCCTCTTGAAAGTAATGGCCACAGGTGCTGCAGCGCGGTTTTAGTTGGCATATACAGGTCGCAATCGAAGTGTATAAGCGAAAAGCGGACCCCCGGGTTTTCACCGATGAACTTCGCCACTGTCTCCCCGATGTTGCCTTTGATCAACTTAACCCTATGTTTCCATGGGATGAACCTGTCCTGGTCGAAAATGTCTATGGCGTTGACAAGCTCATCAAAGTAATTCTCCGCAGAGAATCCACCTGTGTGTTTTTGCAATGCCTCTATTCTTTCTCCATCTTCAGGGTCAAGCCTCTCAAATCCCGTCCAATTGTCAAAACCATACACAGTCTTAGTGCGGTTGCCTATACAATATGCCTCAAGCAGGTTTGCCCATGTCATAAGCCCCGCGCCTCTGAACACGCCAAGCTCTGCTATATCACCGGGCACATCCAGAGTCAGTTTAAATAAATCAGTGTGGGCGAGGAATCTCTTAAGCCACTGGCGCCTTGCAAGCACCGCAAATAACTTTACCGCATCCAATGGCTTTATATTGTATTTACTGCAATGGGCTGCAAGCATATCCTCAATGTCTGAATCAGAGCCTGTCTTTTTAAATCCATCGAAATCTCTCATCTGCTCCCTCCCATGGTACCAACGCCCCCTCCAGTGATACCAAAAATTTCATACGCGTCAAGTGGTTTTGTTGCGTTGACATAGGGCAGGACAAACAGGTCAATAAAATCTTTGTTTTCGCCACACAGGCAGTTTGGAATTTCACCGTTAAACCACTTTGTCCCCATCAGGGCATTACGCATTTCCCCAAAACTCTTGTCCCCAATCTTACCCAGTGTAAACTGTAAGAAATTACACGGCAGCACTTCCCCGTTAGCGGTGATAGCCATAAACTCTGTTACCGCGGGGCAGTGGTCATCTGCACCTGAGAAGATGTCTCTGTTGAGCATTTTTTGTCCACTGGGAAGCCTTGGGCAATTTATCTGCAATTGCTTGATATAACCGGAATCATCGGGGGTTAAGAGAACATCAGTTTTCCCATCCCATTTTCCAACCGGCTCGGCAATCTGCACATCAATCCTAATACGTTTAGACTTGGCAAATTCATATGCCATCTTAAATCCCTCAGAATATAACGAGGCATGGGTTACAACCACAGAGATTGAGGCCAGCAAACCCGCGTTAAGGACATTATCTATGGCCTCAACGACCCGCTTGAAACTTCCCGCAGCGCGGTTTGCGTCATGTTCCGCTTCTATACCGGAGTCCATGCTGAATGACAACTTATCAACCTTCAAGCCCTTGAGCCACAGTATCTTGTCCCTTGTCATGTTCCATCCATTTGACACAACATTTATATATGTCTCATCAGGGTAACAGTTATTGATTATATGTTCAAGCCTTGCTGGGTCCAAAATAGGCTCGCCGCCTTGCAATACATAGTGATAGACACCCATATCATACAATTCCATCTGTGTTTTTTCTAACTCGGCCAGCCCTACGACGGATGTCCTGTTAAATGTTTCGGCATAGCAGTGGGGACAGCTCATGTTACATCGCGGGGTTACATCAAGCGCTATTGTTCTTAATGAGCCGGGTTTGTGAAGTTCCTGCCGCTTGCGGAGCTTTGGTTTCTCTGAATACAAGCCTTTAATCCCCCGATCTCATACGATTTCTCTGCATTCCATGTGTCAATCGTATAGCAAAACTCAGCCAATTGTCAATACGTACACACGCATACTGTCCTGCGGGTGGAGTTCTGGAAGCCGCCAACGGGCGGCAGCCCAAAATAAATTGACAGAGCGTGGGCGAGATTACGGGGTGCAGGGGGGTTACCTCCCTGCGTCGTTAATCCGTAGTTGTCTTACTCTATCTCTGCCACTTCCACTGTTGAAAATACCATCTTACCGTACTCGTAGTCCACTTGTACTGTATCGCCCTCGTTTACCGACTTTTCGATTATCTTTAACGCTAACGGGTTTAGTATCTCTGTTTGGAGCGCCCTTTTTAATGGCCTTGCGCCGTATACAGGGTCGTAACCGGCGTCCGCTATGGCATCCTTTGCCCTGTCTGACAGCAGGATGTCTATGCGCTTTTCCTTCAGGTATCGCCTCATCCTGTAGAGCTGAATATCCACGATGCGTTTTATAAGCTCCTTAGTCAGCGGATTGAAGATTATAATCTCATCCACCCTGTTGAGGAACTCCGGCCTGAAAAAAGATCTTAATTCTTCCAATACCTCCTTCTTAACGCCGTTATTATTTGTGAGATTGCTGTCTCGCAGGTGTTCCTGGATGTATGAGCTGCCCAGGTTGGACGTCATAATGACGACGGTGTTTCTAAAGTCAACAGTCCTGCCATGGCCGTCTGTGAGTCTGCCGTCGTCAAGGAGCTGCAACAGCACGTTAAAGATTTCGGGATGAGCCTTTTCTATTTCATCAAAAAGTACCACACTATATGGACGCCGCCGTATGGCCTCTGTAAGCTGGCCGCCCTCGTCGTAGCCGACATAGCCGGGGGGCGCGCCAATGAGGCGCGATACCGTGTGTTTTTCCTGATACTCGGACATGTCAATGCGCCTCAGGGCATTCTCATCATCAAAAAGAAACTCAGCCAGGGCCTTGGCCAGCTCAGTCTTCCCAACGCCAGTAGGTCCTAGAAAAATAAATGACCCAATAGGGCGGTTCGGGTCCTGAATGCCGGCCCTTGCCCTTCGCACCGCGTTGGATACCATTTGTACGGCTTCGGGCTGGCCGACCACCCTGAGGCGGAGCCTGTCCTCCATGTGGAGGAGCTTTTCCACCTCTGTCTCAAGCATCCTGAGCATGGGAATGCCTGTCCATCGCGACACTACCCACGCGATATCATCTTCAGTTACGGTGTCGGTGAGCATCTTGCTATTGGTGTGCCATGCGTCAAGACGGCGGGTTTGGTCTTCCTGCGCCTTGGAAAGCTCTATTATGCGGCCGTATTTCAGCTCTGCGGCGCGGGCAAGGTTGCCCTGTCGCTCGGCGGCGTCGGCCTCTGTCTTAGCGTCTTCGATTTCCTCTTTTATCTTTCTGATTGCGGAGAGGATTTCCTTCTCTCCCATCCAACGGGAGCGCAACTGGTCTCGCTGGTCAATAAGGCCGACAACTGTTTTATTGATCTTTTCCAGTTGCAGGGCCGACTCCTTCGTGTCTTCCTTGCGCATCGCCTGGCGTTCGATTTCAAGTTGCCGTACGCGCCGTTCCAATTCGTCAAGCTCAGCGGGCATACTATCCATCTCCATGCGGAGTTTTGAGGCCGCCTCGTCTATTAAATCAATGGCCTTGTCGGGCAGGAACCTGTCCGATATGTAACGGTTTGACAAGACAGCGGCGGCTATGAGGGCGGAGTCCCTGAATTTAACCCCGTGGTGAATCTCATAGCGTTCTTTCAGCCCCCGCAGGATGGATATAGTGTCCTGCACGGTAGGCTCCTTTATATAAACCGGTTGAAAACGCCTTTCAAGGGCGGCGTCCTTCTCTATATATTTCCTGTACTCGTCAAGCGTGGTAGCCCCAACACACCGCAGCTCTCCGCGGGCAAGCGCGGGTTTAAGCATATTTGAGGCATCCATAGAACCCTCCGCGGCCCCGGCGCCGACAAGCGTATGCAGCTCGTCTATAAACAGGATTATCTTTCCTTGTGCGCTTTCGACCTCCTTGATTACGGCCTTTAGCCTGTCCTCAAACTCCCCCCTGTACTTGGCCCCGGCAATGAGCGCCCCGATGTCCAGCGCCACGACAATCTTGTCTTTCAGCGTCTCAGGGACATCCCCTGCCACGATGCGCCCGGCAAGCCCCTCCGCAATAGCGGTCTTGCCCACGCCGGGGTCACCTATTATCACAGGGTTGTTCTTTGTCCTTCGGGCAAGCACCTGTATTACCCTTCGAATCTCCTCGTCTCTGCCTATGACGGGGTCGAGCTTTCCTCTGGCAGAAAGTAAAGTAAGGTCACGGCCATATTTCTTGAGGGCCTGGTACTTATCTTCGGGGTTTTCGTCTGTTACGCGTTGCGTACCTCTGAATTCCATCATAGCGGCGAGCAATGTATCTCTGTCAACGCCGTGGCGCCTGAGCAGTTCAGCCGCCCCGCCGCCTTTGAGAATCAGCCCTAAGAGCAGGTGTTCGACGCTGACATACTCGTCACTCATATGCTTTGCCTGAGCGGTGGCCTCGTCAAACACATCCTTCAGCTTTGTGGACATGTACAGGTGTCCGATGGGCTGCGCCCCTGAAACCTGTGGAAATTTGCCCGCGGCGCCCTCTGCCTCGGCCTTCAACCTCTCAACATTAGCGCCCGCCTTTGTAAGAATTTGTGATGGTGTCCCCTCCTTATCCGCTGTCAGGGCAAGGAGCAGATGCTCAGGCTGTAGCTCC
Organism: Nitrospirota bacterium; assembly: GCA_015233685.1. Taxonomy (GTDB): domain Bacteria; phylum Nitrospirota; class Thermodesulfovibrionia; order Thermodesulfovibrionales; family Magnetobacteriaceae; genus Magnetominusculus; species Magnetominusculus dajiuhuensis. The sequence goes on from JADFXF010000001.1 coordinate 24,511, forward strand.
TGATTGCCCCTGGCGGTGGCGATTGACTGGGCGTCTCTGAGGGCCTCGCGGCTTTTTATAGTGAGATTGTCCATCATCTGTTTTCACCTTCACCTTTAAATATTCGTTGCAGTCTGCCCTGGAAATACCTCTTTGTGTCTTCCTCAAGGTAGTCCAGGATACCCTCCATTTCCTTTTGCATGGCGTCAATACGGCCACGCATGTCCATGATTATCTCAAGCCCTGCCTTGTTCACGCCCAGTTTTCTGGTAAGGTCAACAATAAACTTCAACTGCTTTATGTCCTGGTCTGAGTACTTGCGCTGGTTATTTTGTCGCGTTGGGGTGATAAAACCCTCGCGCTCATAGAGCCTCAGTGTCTGGGGATGGAGGTCAAACATCTCCGCCACTACGCTGATTACATAAAGCGGCCGACTGCTATTGCTCTTCTCATCCATTGCGTCCCCCTTTAAGCAGGTCTTCTCTGACATTTTCTTTATATAAGCCGCTTAGGCTTTCTATCAGCTCTCTCTGCTTTTGAGTCAGTTTCGTCGGGACGGCAACCAGCACCTCGACATATAAATCGCCGAAGCCGGTACCCTTAGGAAGCGGCATTCCCTTGCCTTTGAGCGAGAATATCCTGCCGCTTTGGGTCCCCTCAGGAAGGGTCATCAAAGCGGTGCCACCAAGTGTGGGAACCTCTATCTTTCCCCCTAAGGCGGCCTCTATAAACGTTACCGGCACGTCAACATACAAATCGTCATCCTTTCTCTTAAATATTGGGTGAGGCTTCACGAGTATCTCTATGACCACATCCCCTGCTACACCGCTTCCCATGGTGCCCTTGCCCTTTAGCCTAACCTTGCTGCCAGTGGCAACACCCGGCGGGATTTTCACTTTCATCGAATCGGTGGTGGCGACTGTTCCCGCACCGTTGCACGCATAGCAAGCCCTTGCGCCCTTTACGCCTGTCCCCGCGCAGTTTACACAGGTTGCCTCGCGCTCTATGGCCATTGGCTTAGTCACGCCCGTGTATGCCTCGTCAAGTGTCAGCGTCATCGCGGCGGTCACATCGTCGCCTCTGGTGGGCATTGGGGCCTCCGGCCTTGCGTTGAACCTGAACATATCCGAGAATATGTCTCCGAAATCGAAATTCGCCGTGTACTTTTTGCCGTCGAAACCCTTCGCCTGCCTGCTGTTTGCGAAGGCACCGTTGTTGAAATACTCAAAGCCGTTGTTAGCGCCAAAGGGATTGCGGGCGGCGGCGTCGTATTCTTTACGTTTTTTCTCGTCGCCGAGGATGTCATATGCCTCGTTGATTTCCCTTGACTTGACCTCACATTCCTTGCTTCCGGGGTTGAGGTCGGGATGGCATTTGCGCGCCAGCTTCCTGAACGCCTTTTTTATCTCATCATGGGTGGCGGTCTTGCTCACGCCGAGAGTTGCATAGTGGTCTTTAGTACCTGGAGCAGACATAATATCAGCCTCACACGGATATATTAAGCCGCCAAGGGCGGTCGGCGAATAATCGCCATTAAACAACTGTAACACTTTACAACGTCTTTGTCAAGATATATTTATCAGACCTTATCAACTATTATTACAAGCCGCCTTACAATTATTGCGGCTGCCGCATGATACCGTGTGAGGAGAAAATATTATTTTCCTGTTGTGGCTGGATTGACAGCGGCGGAATGTGATATTATCGTTTGAAAACAATAGGATTGGCCTATGTAGGGGGGAGCTAATAAAAAAAACTTATTACTTGATAACTTTTTTTTATTTGACGATTAGCAGGAATATTTAATATGCTTTTGGTACTTAAAAGAAAGGGGTTTTATCGTTTGAATCTCTCAATATAAAATCTTTAAGGAGGTTAGTCTATGAGTAAGAAGTATGATACGCCGCTGTTGGACGAGTTGGAAAAGGGTGCGTTTCCAAGCTTTGTCAAAGAGATTAAGCGGGCTGCAACGCATTCGGACATGGCCAACGACCTGCTCGGCCATACAGAGCTATGTTACAAGGAAAGGGTAACACACTGGAAGCACGGCGGCATAGTCGGCGTCAGGGGATACGGCGGTGGTGTTATTGGAAGGTATTCCGATATACCGGATAAGTTTCCGGGCGTGGCGCATTTCCACACAGTCAGACTGAACAGTCCATCCGGGTTTTATTACAACGCGGCTGTTCTGAAAGAGTTGTGCGATTTATGGGACAAGTATGGAAGCGGCCTGACCAATGTACACGGTTCAACGGGCGACCTCGTGTTTTTGGGTACGAGGACAGAGAATTTAGAGCCATTTTTTGCTGAAACATCATCAAGGGGATGGGACCTTGGCGGTTCTGGTTCCGCGTTGAGAACACCGAGCTGCTGTCTGGGCAAGTCCAGGTGTGAATGGGCGAACATAGACACAATGGCGATAACCAACGACATAACCCAGCACTACCAGGACGAGATGCACAGGCCGGCGTTCCCGTACAAGTTCAAATTCAAAGTGGCCGGTTGTCCGGTTGACTGTATTGCCTCCATAGCGAGGGCGGACATGTCTATAATCGGCACATGGAAGGGCGACATCCGGATTAATCAGGATGAGGTGCTGAAGTATTCCAAGACGATGGACATAAAGGCTGAGATTATTGACATGTGCCCCACAGGGTGTATGCAGTTTGACGGCAAGGCAATGAAGATAGACAATTCCAACTGTAACAGGTGTATGCACTGCATAGCGAAGATGACGAAGGCCCTGAGGCCTGGCACGGAGCAAGGCGCGACACTGTTGTTAGGCAGCAAGGCCCCTATTGTGACGGGTGCTCTGATGTCGTGGGTAATAGTTCCATTTATAAAGATGGAGCCACCGTATGAGGAGTTCTACGACCTGATTGACAAGATTTGGGAATGGTGGGACGAGCACGGTAAAAACCGTGAGAGGGTTGGCGAACTGATAGAGAGATTGTCATTCCCCAGGTTCTTAAAAGATATAGGCCTTGAGCCGTCTCCCGCGATGGTCAAAGAGCCAAGGAGAGATCCATTTTTCTTCTGGGCGGAAGAGGATATCGAAAGATAGTTTTTTTCTCTGCGGAGTTTTGCGGGTAGTAGAGATAGATTTACATGAAACATTACTAAACGAAGGAGGAATTTATAATGTCAGAGTTACCACAGAGACAGACCGACATAGGTCCGCCGCATTACAGCAAGTTTTTACACCCCGTAATTGCCAAAAATTATGGCAAATGGAAGTATCACGAGGTGCTGACCCCCGGGACTATGGTCCACGTTTCCGAGTCGGGAGAGAAGATCTATACGGTCAGGATAGCCTCGCCGAGGCTTTTGTCAACCGACACGATAAGGGAGTATTGTGAGATAGCCGAGAAACATTGCGGCGGCCATTTACGCTTCACGTCGAGGAATAATGTCGAGTTTTTCGCTGACGAGGAGAGCAAGGTTGCCCCGCTGGTAAAGGCCCTGGAGGCCAAAGGGTTTTTGGTAGGCGGAATCGGCCCGAGAATCAGCAACATCGTCCACACGCAGGGCTGGGTTCACTGCCATTCGGCTGCGACCGACGCGTCAGGCCTTGTGAAGGCGATAATGGACGAGTGCAGCGAATATTTTACAACCAAAGACCTGCCGAACAAGGTGAGATTGGCCGTGGCATGTTGCGTGAATATGTGCGGCGCGGTTCACTGCTCGGACATAGCCCTCGTTGGAGTTCACAAGACCCCGCCGAGGATTGACGATGTGAACGTGAAAAACGCCTGTGAGGTTCCATCAACTATAGCGTCGTGTCCAACAAGCGCGATAAGCCCCAACCCCGCGACCAAGAGCGTGAAGATAAAGCTTGAGAAGTGCATGTACTGCGGCAACTGTTACTCGGTATGTCCGGCGATGCCCATAGCCGATGCTAAAAACGATGGAATCGCGATAGTTGTTGGCGGCAAGGTTTCTAATCTCAGGTCAAACCCGACATTCTCGAAACTCGTTGTTCCCTGGATACCGAATAATCCACCGAGATGGCCGCAGGTTACCGACGCCATAAAGGTAATCCTGAAGGCCTACATAGCCGGCGCGAAGAAGCATGAGAGAGTCGGTGAGTGGATTGAGAGAATCGGCTGGGAGGGTTTCTTCAGAGAGACCGGATTTGAATTCAAGTATCAGCACATAGACGACTTTACCTTTGCCCGCGAGACGTTTAGAATGGCGGCAACGTTTAAGTGGACGTAGAAACATAGTGAGAAGGGGGAGATTTTAACCTCTCCCCCTTTTTTACTTGTACCCGACAAATCTTGTATAGAGGTGTTATATGGAAAAAGAGGAAGTAAAGAAGATAATATACGATTTGGTTGAAGCCTCAACCGGCAAGAAAAAACTGAAGCAGTCTGATATTTTAAAGAAAGTCTCTGCCGACCATGGCATAGAGAAAGACGAGGTGAAGGCTGCCCTTAGGGACCTTGTTGATGCCGGAACGTTGATATTTACCTATTTTGGTGGAAGTTTTATAGAAATCCCTCCCAAATAAGGCAGGAAGAAAAGCGTAGGGGCGAGGAGTCATTCGCCCCGTCACTTTTTATCTTACGGCTGTGCGCTGCCCCGACCTCACCCCTCCCCTCAAAAAAAAGAATGACAGACGATATGAGACCATGATAAAACCCAAACGTATATTAGACAAGCCCAGAGTGGTTATTGCGGGGCTAAGGGGCGGTGCAGGCAAGACGACCCTTTCGTTGGGGCTTTTGCGGTTGTGGAAAAATAAAGGCCGCCACGTCATACCGTTTAAAAAAGGCCCGGACTACATAGACGCCGCATGGCTTTCAGGGGCCGCAAAGACACCCTGCTATAATCTTGATTCATATATAATTGACGAGGGGAGGCTGGTCAATTCCCTTATCAGCCATTGCGCTGACTCCGACGGGGTATTGATAGAGGGAAACAGGGGATTATTTGACGGTGTTGACGCCAAGGGCACGTTCAGCACGGCGGCGCTTGCGCGCCTGTGTGCATCACCTGTAATATTGGTTGTGGATTGTGTTAAGACGGCGGCCACGGTGGGAGTTATAGTAAAGGGTATTGTGGAATTCTCACGGGAACTTATGATAAAGGGTGTTGTGTTAAATTATATCTCCAATGAGAGGCATGAAAAGGTCATCAGAGAGGCCGTAGAGACTTATGCCGGGGTGGCTGTCGTTGGGGTGCTGAAAAGAAGCGATACGCCTTTTCAGCAGGAGCGGCATATGGGCCTGATGAGCCGTGATGAGACCAGCGAAATAGATGACGTGTTGCAGCGGATGGCCGTGGCCGTGGGCAGCTCAGTGGATGAAGGGCAAATCTGGCAAATTGCCAATAGCGCCCCGCCCTTAGAGTATGACGCCCCTGAATCAGAGGACCCATTGCTGTCATGGACATGTCCGACCACTGTTAAGATTGGGGTAGTGAGGGACAGCGCGTTTCAGTTTTATTATCCTGAGAACATTGAGGCATTAGAGACACTTGGTGCTGAAATTGTGCAACTCAGCGCCCTTGGCAGCGATATGCCGGAGGAGCTTGACGCCCTCTATATCGGCGGTGGATTTCCAGAGACACACGCGCTGTGCCTGTCTGAGAATAAGCTGTTTTCGGACAAACTAAGGGAGTTGATAGAGGGTGGCCTGCCGGTATATGCGGAGTGCGGGGGGCTGATGTTCCTGGGCAGGGGTATTTTCTATAATGAGCGCTATTACCCGATGGTGGGCATATTCCCGGTTGACTTTGTTATGCACGAAAAACCGCAGGCACATGGTTATACCATAGTGGAGACGGTAGGGGAAGGCCCTTATTTCCCAAAAAATGTTATACTCAGGGGGCATGAATTTCACTACTCCAGGGCGGTGAACCTTGAGATGGAGAAACTGAGCTTCAGGTTTAAGATGAAACGCGGCAGGGGAATTATAGACGGCAGAGACGGTTTGTCGTATAAGCGGGTGTTTGCCACATATACGCACTTACACGCTCTGGGGTCTGCCCGGTGGGCGGAGGGCCTTGTGCGGGTGGCCGCCGATTATAAAGACAGCCGGTAAGGGGGATTTTTTTTATGGCAGAGCAATTTTTGAAGAAGCTAAAAAAATCTGATTATAATCTAAGCCAGGTAAAAAGGCAGACAAAGGACTGGCTGCGGGGCAGGGCATACGACGAGGTAATCAAGGGCATTAAAAGGGACAAGAGATACCTCAGCGCCTTATTATCATTATCATATGACAAGACATCGGAAATCTCGTGGCGGGCAATCCACCTCGCGGGCAAGGCAATCGGGCAAATAGCGGTTGACGATTTTGCAGGGGCCAGGGGCCAGATTCAGCGCCTCATCTGGAACGCTACTGACGAATCCGGCACGATACCGTGGACCGTCCCTGAGATAATGGGTGAGGCTATAAGAGAAAACCCCATGCCGTTTGAGGATATAGTACCAATTATAGTAGGTTACTCACACTCTGAGACTGAGGATAATATATTTCTGCCGGGCGTACTATATGCCCTTGGCAGGATAGGGGAGGTACACCCGCAGTATATCAGCGACCATGCAAAAGTTGTAGTGAAAGAGGGTCATTCCCATAGGGACCCTGAGGTTGTGGCAAACGCCATAATAGCGGCAAAGAGGCTTAATATGCCGGGAATTCAACGTCCGCCCCTGCCGCAAACAGAGGACAAGGTACAGGTTTATTACGATGATAAACTAATGACAATAACCATAGGAGAACTGGAACTGTTGGTGAAAAATGGATAGACTAATAATTACAGGGGGCAAGCGGCTTTCCGGAGAGGTGCAGATAAGCGGGGCAAAAAATGCCGCCCTGCCGCTGATGGCATCTACGATACTGTGTAAGGGAGAGACGGTGCTGTCTAACATACCAGGATTGAAAGACATTATGACAATGTCTGAGGTGCTGGCAAACATGGGCGCGGGTATAAGCGTTGAGGGCGGCTGCCTGCGAATAAACACCGATACCCTGATGAACAAAGAGGCCCCGTATGAGTTGGTCAAGACGATGAGGGCGTCGGTGCTGACACTTGGGCCGATGGTAGCGCGTTTTGGCTGCGCAAAGGTATCACTGCCGGGGGGCTGCGCAATCGGGGCGCGCCCGATTAATCTTCACCTGATGGGACTTGAGAAGATGGGGGCGAAGATAACCCTGTCGCAGGGCTATGTAGTGGCAAAGGCGAAGAGGCTCAAAGGCGCTACAATCTACTGCGATATATCCACAGTAACCGGCACAGAGAATTTAATGATGGCCGCGGCGCTGGCAAAGGGAAGGACAATAATAGAAAATGCCGCCAGAGAACCGGAGGTTGAGGACCTTGCCAATGCGCTCGTCAAAATGGGGGCAAAGATTTCTGGAGCTGGCTCAACCGTTATCGAAATCGAAGGCGTTGATGAGCTGCGCCCCATTGACTATACAATCATCCCCGACAGAATCGAAACCGGCACATTTATAACGATAGCCGGCATCACAGGCAGCAATATTTTAATAAAGAACTCACGCTACGACCACATAGCGGCCATAGCGGAGAAACTCAGAGAAACCGGAATAATTATAACAGAAGAGGGAGACGCCCTGAGGGTAATCGGCCCTCCAATTGGCACTCTCCAACCGGCAGACGTCAGGACAATGCCGTTTCCCGGCTTCCCGACAGACATGCAGGCACAGTTTATCGCCCTTACATCTATGGCCGCAGGGACGAGTATCGTAAGAGAGACGATATTTGAAAACAGATACATGCACGTAGCCGAACTAAAACGCATGGGGGCACACATAGAAATAGAGGACAACATAGCCACAGTACGCGGAGTACAAAGGCTGCTTGGCGCCCCCGTAATGGCCACTGATTTACGGGCAAGCGCATCGTTGGTCGTGGCGGCCCTTGCCGCTGAGGGTGAGACGATTATAGACAGGATATACCATCTGGACAGGGGCTACGAGAAAATCGAGGACAAAATCTCTAATCTCGGCGGCGATATACGGCGCGTCAAGGGCGGCAGGACATAGTAACTAATACCGTCATGCCCGAATTAAAGGACAAGTTAGAATTAAAAGACATCGTCCTTTTAGGGCGCACGTTTGACGAGTATTTCAGGGCGTTTAATCTTCAGGACATTGACCTGAAAAACGCTAAAATCCTTGACGCCGCCTCAGGCGTGAGTTCTTTTTGTGCTGAGGCCGCAGAGCAGGGGTTTAATGTTACCGGTTCGGACAGGATATATTCACTTTCGGCCTCCACAATAGAATCGCGATGCGCGCAAGACCTTGAACTGGTAATGGCGCAAATGCCAGGCGTGTCGCATCTCTACAATTGGGAATATTTTAAAGATGTCGAATCGTTAAAAGCGGCGAGGCAACGGGCGTATAAGCTGTTCGTGGGGGATTTTCAAAGGCAGGGACACCGCCGCTACGTGCCCTGTGAATACCCTCATACTGATTTTTTCAACAATCAATTTACCATAACGCTTATCAGTCATTTCCTGTTTCTCTACGACGACCGTCTTGATTACGAATTTCACAGAGAGACGATAAAAGAGTGCATGAGGATAACCTCCAAAGAGATTCGAATCTTCCCGATTGTAAATCTGAAAGGCGAACAATCCCCCTACGTAGAGAAAATACTGAACGATGAGGCCTTTTTCGATTGCACGAAAGATATACAAGCAGTGGATTATAATTTTATAAGGAATGGAAACAGGGTGCTCGTAATTTCTGTCTGATTTCAGGGTATCTGTTTGTATTGCGCAATCAAAGGCGCACCATGCTGTGTCGCACCTGACACTTTTGCGCTGCTTTGCCCGCTGAGTTTTCTTTTTCCTATCGCCCGTCCTTGTCCAGCCGTCGCTGAAAAAGGCGAAACTGTTTGGACGTAAAAGTGAGAAGTTCGTTGAATCATCAGGGGAGCATCAGAGGCTTATTCTATTTTTAAATCATATGTGCATTAATAATCAGTGATTAGCGTATTTATGAAATATCTTATTCTATTTTTAAATCATATGTGCATTAATAATCAATGATTAGTGTATTTATGAAATATCTTAGTCTGTCATTCCGGCTTGTCCGGAATCTGTCTCAGCACATCCTCAAGCCAAATACGATTCCGGACAAGCCGGAATGACTACAAGACAAGAAGGGTGATGACAATTTTTTGTCGCGGAGTGAGATAAAATATATTATTGTAGGTATGATTTAGAAATGGAATTAGTCATCTTTTACCGGCGAGCCTCAATAGCTCCTTGCGGATGAACTTTGAGTCTGCCCTACCGTAGCCGACACACCCCAGCATATATATGAGTTTTTCTAAATCGCCCTCCGACCAATCTGTCGTGGAGCCGCGCCTCGTAAGCGTACCCTGCACGTATGGGGTATGGGCGGCAAGGAATTTCTCAAGTATCGAGGTGGCACCCTCATCCCACTGCTGCTCGTTTCTGACGATCAGGTCCCAGTCCAGCACCCATACCTTTATAGTGCTGTCGTCGTAGGCGGAGATTGCATAGCGCCCGTCCATGCTTATTGAGACCGCGTTTACGCCCACTACATGTCCCTTAAATATCCTCAGGCACTGCCCTGTTTCGGTGCTCCAAATCCTGAATGTACTGTCGAAACTCCCCGAAATAACATGCTGTGCGTCCGCGGTAAACGCCACTGAGGTTACCCGCGCCGTATGCCCTTCAAGGTTCATAATGTTGCGTCCCGAGGCAATGTCCCATATTTTTGCGGTCTTATCGTCGCTTCCCGATACGGCATAGCGACCGTTTAAACTTATCGCCACAGAATTAACAGTGGCGCTATGGCCGCTGAAAGTACCTAAAAGGCCAAGGAACTCCACAGTGGTCATCTCGCATTGTTTTATTACACAGTCCTCGCCCGCCGACAGCAGCATCCTGTTATCCAGGCTCAGCGCTACCGCAAGGACAGGGGCAGAGTGTTCCTTAAATGTTTTCAGACAACTGCCTGAGAACAAATCCCACACCTTGACGGTCTTGTCGTCGCTTCCCGACACGGCAAGTTTGCCATCCGGCGTGATACAAACGGCATTGACCCTTGCATCGTGTCCTTTGAGTGTCTTAAGCAGACGCCCCTTTGCGGTCTCCCACAAACGAACTGTCTTGTCGAGGCCGCCCGATAGGGCATAACCGCCGTCAGCGCTCAGACAGACAGATTTTACCCCTTCAAAGTGCCCCTTGAAGGCCAACGCGGGGCTACTCTGCCGGACTTCCCGTATCCTAAGGGTCTTATCCATGCTGCCGGACAGGATAAAGCGGTTGGCATCGTCAATGCAGACAGAGGTCACAGCGCTGTCGTGCCCCTTAAAAGTAAAGGCCTCCCATCCTCCGGCGAGGTTCTTGTGCGGAAACACACTATAGAGCCGCGTCCACATGTCAATTGCCTCAACTGTCCTGCTATAGCCCTTTTGAGAGCGTGCCTTTCTGATGTGCCCGGCTGCCTTGACATAATCCAGTGAAGCCAGCGATTGCCTGGCAAGGGAGAGTTCACTGCTGTATGCCGCCATCGCAGAAAAGGCCGTTTCGCTCTTTAACACCAGAGACAGCATCATCGGGGCACGGTAACTCTCTTTTTCACTCTGAAGATCCCAGAACATGCACTCGTTGCCCATACCGTTTGAGGCGAAGTACTTGCCGTTTACTGACATATGGATGAAACTTGCCGGCGTCTGATGCCCCTCAAAGGTGCGCAGACAGCGCTTAGAGGATAAATCCCACAATCGGACTGTCTTGTCCTGCCCCCCGGAGAGGGCATATCGTGAGTTCCAGCTCAAAACCACGGACAACACCGGCTCGGCGTGCCCGTATAAGGCCTTTTGATACTGCCGGTTGCGAAAATCCCATAGCCTTAACGTATTGTCCGCACAGGCGGCAATAAAATAATTCCCGTCTTTGCTGAGGCAACTCGAATTGATTGGACTGTTCTGTTCCTTAAACACATGCAGACATTTCAGCGACTGGACATTCCATATCCTCGCTGTGCCGTCAAGGCTGCCCGAAATCACGTGCTGCCCGTCGTTGGTAACCGCCACAGATGTAACAGCGCCCCTGTGCCCGGCAAAGGAACGCAGATAGTTGCCGGAGTTTATATCCCATAGTTTTATCGTCTCATCGGCGCTCCCTGATATGGGATATTTGCCGTCAGGGCTGAGGTATACCGAGGTTACATCGCCCGAGTGCCCCCTGAAATGATAGAGCGTACTGCCAGTGGATATATTCCACACGCGTACGGTTTTGTCGTCACTGCCGGATATGGCATATCTGGCGTCGCTGGTGATGCTGACCGCTAAGACGCCCCCCGTGTGTCCGGACAATGTCTTCACGCACTGGCCGGTTGCCGTATCCCATAACCTGAGCTTTTTGTCCATACTGCCGGTGAGGGCAATGCGTCCATCGTGGCTTAGACTCACTGATGTTACAGGGGCCATGTGGCCTGTGAAGGTCCTCAACAGCCTTCTTGAGGCGGGGAGTTCTTCCCGCGCTGTGGCCAGTGCGGCAGCCGCCTCCTCTATGTTGCCGTATGTGGCGATAATGTTCTCAAGGTAGTTTATGGCCGATATACAGTCGCTCCTCTCCAGGTGCACAAGGGCAAGCAGATACTGCGGCGTCCAGTCGTCGCTGTGTGAGCGTTGTACCTCTTCAAGCTCCCTGATGAGTATATCATCGGTTATTTTAGCGTTTCTCCAGTTTATGAGGCCAAGGTTATAAGAGGACTGCGGGTGGTGGGGCTGGATTGTTATGGCCTCCTGCCAGAGTTTCTCGGCCTCCTCGTCTCTGCCTAAGTCAAGGAGTGAGACCGCCCTGTTGTTAAGGCTGTCGGCGGTTGCGCTGTTTGACTGAGGCATCAGCCTTGGATACGGAGTTGAGGTTATTTCCTGATATATCCCGATTAAAGTCTCTGCGATTACCTGCATACTATCAGGGCGTTGCGATGGATTAAGGTTAAGACAGTTCTGTAATAGCCCGGAAATCTGCGGCGGCATAGGGGGAAGAAAGGCGTGGGGATTTTCGGCCTGATTCTCAATATGGTAGGCCAGCGCCTCGGCGGCGACCGTGCCGGATGGCCAGGTCACCTCACCCGTAAACATCGCCAGTATTGACACAGCCCACGACCATACGTCTGTCTTCAATGACAGAGCGCCCCTGTTGGCCTGTTCAGGGGAACAAAAGGCCGGGGTCATACCGGATTGGACAGGGTTGCTCTTTTCACCGTCCTCTTCCACCATCCTGCCATTGTAGTCTGAGACGACCTTGGCGAGGCCAAAGTCCGTCACCTTTGCGGTTCCCTCTGAGGTAATCATTATGTTTGCCGGTTTGATGTCTCTGTGGATAAGGCCCTTTTCGTGCGCATACTGAAGGCCCCATGCAATTTGAATGGAAACATCTATGATTTTTTCAAGCTCAGTTAACTTCCCATCGTGTATCCAGTCGTTTAAATTTCCCCCGTTGACGTACTCGGCAAAGACCCGTGGAATGCCATCAAGCTCCCTGACATAGTAGCAGCTTACAATGTGCGGATGCAGGCCGAGGTTTACCCATGTCTCAGCCTCCGCCTGAAAGCCCTTTGAGCCGCCAGAGCGCGCAAGCTCTGAGGGCTTTGGGCTTTTCACGGCAAGGTCAACATTCCAGCCCCTGTGGCGTACCTTGTACACCTTGCCCATACCGCCTTCGCCCAAAAATCCCGTAATCTCGTAGAGATTAAGTATTACGTCCCCGATGCTCCAGTCACGGCAGCCGCGCTTGTCAATTAAGACACCGCCGGTGGACCCACCGGAGGAGTAGTCAGTGCGCGGCTCTTTGAACTTTTCGATGCGAAACGTCTTGCCGCACTTCCTGCACTTTGCCGGTTTCCCGATAAACGAGTCAGATACGTTATATTTAGCCCCACAATTGGAACACGCCGTAAGTATCATCATCACTCCCTAACATGAACTGATTAAATGGCGGAATAATTTACATTGTTTTATCATTTACAGGGGCATACCAATAATATATGGCCTCCGTCTCATCTAATCCCTTCAGGTGGTACGAACCTATGGGCATGGCCTTTATTTTCAGGTCAGGACTTAACGTATTCCAAAAGCTCTCTGTCATGAGAATAAGTTCACGGCGGTTTGTGTTTATGAGGAATGAGTTTACTTTCTCCTCTTTGTGGCGCAGGTCCTCCACAGAGAACACTGCGTGCGCGTTTCTGCCGGTTCGCTCTCCTTCCTGAGTAAGGCGAACCGGACCCCAGTGAAGGGCGATGCTTATCTGAACAGGGATTCTTATGTAGCGCTGTATGCCGGGCGAGAGTTTTAATGCCGCGCTGATAGCACTATCCGCCGACCCGAATGTGGCGAAGAAACCGTCTCCTGTGCATTTCAGAAAAGGATGTTTTTCATTCTGAAGCACCTTGTCGAGCATTTGTCCGAGGGCGGAGATGACCTTCACGAGGACTGTGTCGCCCTGTCTGACAATCTTCGTTGAGCCTACGATGTCCACTACGAGCAGGGCCTCCGTACGTTCTTCAAAAAACTCACTCGGCGGGATCAATATACTCCCCTCTGAGGCATATGCCTCATCAAACAGGCCCTCGGCCTGAGTCCCTGACTCCGACGGGATTACCCCCAGACGCGTCCTCCCTATGGCAATCCATGACGGCACTGGCAGCGGTTGTACGCCTTTGAAACGATGTCCGTTGAGATATGTCCCGTTTCTGCTGTCTGTATCCTCTATAACCAATGAATTTTCAACAACCTTAATTATACAGTGTTTACGGGAGACAGTCTTATCCCATTTTAAGGCAAGGTCGTTATCTGAGCTTCTTCCAATGGAAAAAGACGGGGACTTGACCGGCATACAAAAATTCGATGGCTGCTTGTCTAAATCAACGACAAACGCATAGGGTTGCCGGTCTACGGTGTGGGCAGCCAGAGTGCTGCCGCTGTACTGTGCTGCATTGCCCCCGGTAAACTCCACGGTCTCCATAGAGCTGAAATCGTCTTCGCTGGCGTGGCCTTTAGGGGGCGTGGTGGTGCACTCAACTAACACTACGGTTATGTTATCTATACCACCGGCACCGTTGGCGGCGGCCACCAGCTCATTGCAGGCCGTTTGAAGATTGCGGTGTTTGTTCAGAATTGCCACTATGGCACTGTCGTCAACCATGCCGGTAAGGCCGTCGCTGCACAACAGGAATTTATCGCCCGGAAGGGTTTTTGTCACCCTGATGTCCGGCATTACATCGCCCGACATGCCGATACATCGGGTGATTTTCCCTCTGGCGGGGTGTTTCGCCGCCTGTAAAGGGGTAATCTCCCCTGAGTCTATTAATACCTGCACTACGGAGTGGTCTACGGTCAACTGGGAGAAACCGCCGTTTCTGAGCAGGTACACGCGGCTGTCGCCCATGTGGGCGATGAGCGCCAAATCGTCTTTTATAATGGCCAGCACTACGGTTGCCCCCATGCCCGACAGCCCGGCCTTCGATTTGCTAAGCGAACGAACCTGTTCGTTTAACTCCGTAAAGGCAAGAGTAACCCCATCTTCGGCCTGAGGAGATTGCAGGTTGCCGATGTTTTTGAGATTCCTCTGAAGAAGGGCGGGAAGGATGTCCACTACCATCTTTGATGCCATGTCCCCTGCCGCGTGTCCTCCCATGCCGTCAGACACGATATACAGCCCGTATTCACTGTCAACCGTCCAACTGTCTTCATTTCTCTTTCTTACGTGTCCTTTGTCTGACAGCCCGGCAAAGATGGTCGCCTTATTCATAGCGCGTCTTCCAGGGCACGCTTAAATGCCACGGCAGTCTTAAACGTTATCTCAGGCCGGTCAACTAAGGCCATGTCTATGACGCCAGCCAGCTTTTCAGGAATCGCAGGGTTCCTCTTTTGAATCGGAACGCAAGAGGTTTGAAGCACTATATACCATGGGTCCTTTCCCTTTGGGAAGTCCCTTGGGAAACGTCCGGTTAAGAGAAAATAATATGTCGCCGCCATTGCCCACACGTCCGCCTCCGGCTTTGAGTACTTGAAGTTAATAACCTGTTGTCTTGCCATAAACACGGGAGTGCCGGCGGCGGAACCCGTCCGCGTATAGCCGCTCAGCCCGGCGGCGTCGAAGGCCTTGCCAAGCCCGAAGTCGGCAATCTTGGCAACACGCCCTTGTGGAGTATCGGTATAAAATATATTCGACGGCTTAATATCCCTGTGGACAAGACCGTTTATTGTAATTATGCGGCCATCTGTGAGTTTAATATTTGGAATTTCAATGTTATGGGCGTATATCAACCCGTCAAGCGCCTGCAATATGATGCGCGTGGCCTCGTCAACCGTCATCTTCCCGCCCTGCCGCGCCATTATCTTATCCACACTTCCACCCTCGCAGTACTCCAGCGTAAAGTAAAACGTGCCCTGAGAGTTTCCATAGTCAAGCAGTCCCACCACGTTGGGATGTTTCAGGTGTTTGGTGTTTTCCACTTCCCGTAAGAACATCTCCCTTGCGCGGTCATTTACGGCGGCGCTTGAGAGCATGACCTTCAGGGCTACTTTAAGCCCCGTGCCCACCTGTTCCGCTAAGTACACGGCACCCATGCCGCCCTTGCCAAGCTCACTGATTATCTTATATCCTTTTATGCTTACAGTGTCGTCTTCCTCTTCCTGTTTTATTAACTGCAGGGGATTTTCAACACAAGCGGCACACAATATGCTGCTGTCGTCCAGGTCAGCGGAGAATTCTCTGCCGCAGTTGGTGCAGTGTTTTACATCTGCCGCGGCTTCTTTCTTAACCGCGGCGGCGGTTTCTTTGCCCTTACACTCTGCGCATACATACGAACCACCTCCGGGTAAAGTCTCCCCTTCACCTGCCTCTTTCAAACAAACTGAACACGTCAAAGGAACAGAGACAGAGACACGAAACACTGTCATGCCGAGCCTTATAGTGTCACCGTCTTTGAGATCATACTCAGGGAATTTTGCCTTTAGCGCCTCTTTATGTGCTATATTTCTATCGCGCTGCCCTATTTTCTTACCGTTTACGAATGTGCCATTGAGGCTTCCAAAGTCACGAACCCTCATGCCCGGCGGGTTTATGTCAAGCAGACAGTGGTGGCGGGATATTGTGCTATGGTCTTTGTCATCAGGAAGGCGCGGGTAACAGTCAACGCCACGCCCGACGATGCACGTGGTACGTTCTGTAAAAATATACTCCTTCCCCTTTAACGACCCATCTGTGACCTTAAGAACTATTTTAGCTGGCAAGGCTCAATAACCTCAGTCATATCTCCGCCATACCGAACGCACCCTGCGCCGGACACATCATACACACCCTAAATGGCCGCTTTTGCAGTTACCACTATAACAGAGCGATTTAAATATTGTCAATGCCGCGAATTAACCTAAATCCACCATCAAAATGAGCTGAGGGATCAGTTTTGGTTTTTTGAGAGATTTTGGCAAGTCTCCATCTCACATCCACCCTTGCGAGGAGATTTAAAAAGCCCTCACGCCCCAAAAAACCTATGAATTTACCTTAATGGACGCAACCCTCCTAACGCCGTCATCCCTGATTTGCTTTCATCATTGCCGTATTCATATTTTAATATCCCTTGTACCATAATAGTTCCGGTGTTAGTTTTTTGTGTCGAAACTTATTCTAACATCCCGTGTTCTCGGGTAACAACAAGGTTCCTTATTCTTTTGATGGTGTATCAGGGTCTCTATAATCCACACACTATTCCAGCCTTCTAATCAGTTCATCCCTGAAACGCGGCACATTTCCTCCTTCTTTCAATAATCCCCGTCTGATAAGACACTCATATACGTCAAGGACTATCGGCTTATAGAGCAACGACGAGTTGAGCAATTTTTCGTCTGAGAATATTTCTATCGGCGTGCCGACTCCTGTTACAGCGCCTTCCTTCATAACAATAACGCGGTCAGCCCACTCGTAGGCCAGGTCTATGTCGTGGGTTGACATTATCAGCGTCACTCCCCGGGCGTTAAGCGTTGAAAATATCTGAATAACCTGTCCCCTGTGGACATGATCAAGACCGGCAATCGGCTCGTCCAACACAAGTACCTTCGGCTCCATCGCTATGACACCGGCAATAGCGGCAAGTTTCTTCTGCCCGTGGCTTAGAAAGTGCGTAGGGCGCTCCTTTAGTTCATAAATCCCGCAGGCGTTCAGCGAATCATCAACCCGTCTTTTTACTTCCCTGATAGATAAGCCTAAGTTCATCGGGCCAAAGGATACATCCTCTGCAACGGTGGCCGAAAATAGCTGAACCTCCGGGTCCTGAAATACCGCGCCGACGCGCCTCCTTAGATTAGACAGCGCCTTGCGTTCATATGTAATTTCCACGCCGTCAAAGAGAATCTTCCCGCTCAAGGGCCGCAATATCCCATTTAAATGAAGCAAAAACGTCGTCTTACCGGCACCGTTTGCCCCTAACAGCGCATACTTCAATCCTCTTTCAATACGCAGCGAAACATTATTCAGGGCGGTAACGCTGTCATACTTAAAAGTAATGCCTTTTGCTTCTATCATCCTGAGCCTATTGCGATTAAAAAAATGTCAATAACGGTGATTGCGGCGATATTGGCCGCTGAAGATTTAAAAACTCTTTGCATGACATTCAGCTCGCCGGTGAATCCACGCGATTCAAGGGCTGTGTTCAGGTAGTCCGCCTGCCTGAGCATTCGCACAAACAGGCTGGAAATCAATATCCCCATTGAACGATACGAGTTTTTTATTCCATCATAACCCAAACGCGAAGACTGCGCGGTGCGTGTCTTTTGCGTAATATCCATAAATACAAAGATAAACCTGTATGTCAGGCCCATCAACTCAATGATAATTGAAGGCATGCGGACTTTCCTGAGTACCGGCAATATATCGGCGGCGGGGGTTGTCAGAATCAAAAAATAAAAACAGGAAATTGCGGCAAACGCCCGAAAAAATACAAACATCGCACCATGTAAATCTATGGCTTTATACGCGATAGCGGCACTCCCCAGGAAAACAAAGACAAACGCCTTAAACATAATTCCCACATAATACCCAAGGGGAATCCTCGCCAGAAATAAAACCGCCCCTGCCATTATCATAAAAACCATTAAATGTACCACCGTTGAGCCGCTGATTAAAGTTATCACCATACATGAGAATGAAAATACGAGCTTCTCAACCGGATGAACGTCCCGGAGGGCATTAGAATAGGCGAATCTATCCGGCATCGTTGTAAGTTAGCGCTTCCTTCGTTTACGCATGATATAAAAAAAGATAAACCCCGCCCCTATGGATGCCTGAAACACGAAGAGAATCGTTTCAGTTGCCTTATTCGGACTCCAAAGCGGTTCAACCCACCGCACATAACCAGAGTTGATATCCTTTATGGCCAACTCCGCCTTGTCGTCGGTGCCCATCACATCGGAGGACGTCATACTAATCAAGGCCGGAGCCAAAGCGATTAAAATAAATAATATAACCAACGAGATATTTCTTCTCGTAAACATTCAGGCCTCCCCTCTTGATAGAATTTTGAGTTCTTCGGCGCTATTGGCAGTTAAGTAATTATATACCAATACGGTTAAAATCCCCTCAGCGATGGCGATAGGCACCTGAGTTACGGCAAATACGGCCAAAAATTTTATAAATGAACCGTATATCCCGCTGCCAGCAGATGGAAACGCCAGCGCAAGCTGAAACGCCGTAACAACGTATGTAGCCAAATCCCCCAACGCCGCCGCTAAAAACACAGAAAGCCAGACAGGGACCTTCGCCTTTTTTAATGAAGTATACAAAACATAAGAGACTATCGGCCCAACAACCGCCATAGAAAACACATTGGCGCCAAAGGTCGAAATCCCCCCGTGGGCAAGCAACAGCGCCTGAAATATCAGGACAATCCCGCCAAGAACACTCATCACCGCCGGGCCAAAAACAATCGCGCCAAGCCCAACCCCCGTCGGATGTGAACAGCTCCCCATCACCGAGGGAATCTTCATAGCCGACAGAACAAATACAAACGCGCCGCAAAGCCCAAGCAACAATTTCAATTTCGTGTTATCCCGCGTCGCCCTCCTGACCATCATAACCCCGTAAATCAAAAATGGAATCGAACAAATATACCAAAACGCACACCAGTTGAAAGGTAAAAAACCCTCCATAATGTGCATGGCATAGGCAGACTGAGGGATAAGAATCAGCAACGCCGCTACCGCGCCAACATATCTAAAAATAAACATCTTCATTCTAATAATAATAGAGCAAATTAAATGCCCGTTCAATGCGGTTAATAAAGGCCCTGCGCACCTCTTCGTAAAACCCCAGGGATTTAATAAAGCTGCCGCCCTCATGTGCAACGCTGAGGTAGTCAACCTCAAGGCCAAGGGATTCCAACTCCGCCCTGAGACTCTGCGCTTCGCCCAATAAGTCTTTCTCCACATGCAGGCCAGAGACATACAGCAGAGGAATCAGCCTCGCCCTCTTAGCCTGTGGTGCGGCAGAGGCAATCTTCCCAAGCAAGATGTCCAACGATGGCATCCCGTCAATAGTGGCAAAAAAACAATTCTGAAATTTTTGCGTTAAATAGCGGTCAAGCCCCTGATAAAGGATATTCGCGGGGTCAGCACAAAGTGGCGTACCATGAGCCACAGTAATGTTGATACCATCAGGGATGAAGTCCCGTGCGATAACAGACATAACCTCAACAACGAACTGCCACCTATGAAGCAGTGTCTCACCCATAGCAATACGCAGACCGGGGAAATTAACACACATCTCCATAAGTTCCTGATACTCGGTACCGGGGACAATTTGAAGCGGCTGGACAACGGCCTTTCTGTAACCCTGCCCTTCCAGTGAGGCGAGCGCCTGAAGGACGCCCGGTGCGCCGGTCTTCTCTCTGACGATTTCAGATGTATATGCCCACATGATATGCGTCTCAGGAAAGTGAGCCCGAACGTCGGAGTCGAATATATCGTACACCGCCCTGCCCCTTGAAGTCGTACCGAACACGGCGATAACCAGGGCGGGGGATTCCCTGAGATTTCGTTTCTTCAGCTTTCTCTCTTTCATAGCAGAAAAAACGCCAAACTTGTGCTAATTATTTGCATACACCAAGACATAGGCCATCCACCCTCGTGATTTCACTGGACAGGTCTTCCGGCTCAGGGCACACCTACTAACCCGCCTTCCCAAGACATATCACTCACACACACCCGGCAAGAGACAATCTCAGTGGCAAATATACAGGGTTTTCGTTCCCATCACGGCTGCGGGGCAGCGGAAGTCTCACACTTCTCTTCCCTTATATCCAGCTAAACTTAAATACTAACAAGAAGATAACACGACAGGCAGTGTAAAATCAACGCCGATTTTTTTGATGAGCAATAATTTCTGTTGCATTTAACATCTGCACTTGTTATAATCACAGGTAGTGCTCGGCAATTGAGGAGGCTTGTATGACTTGTAAGCTATGCGGCGGAAGACTAGACTTACTGATAAGGTGAAAGGCGGTCGAGTTGCGCTGCACGGGTTGCGGCCAAAGATTCTCTCTGTCGGAGTATGTCGATGAGATCGACAAGGACACATGGGCTACGATTTCAGGGCGAAATTGTGATTCTGTGTGAAAATAAATAATTCAAGGAGTTAGGCAATGGCAGCAAGGTCAAGACCTAAGAAAAGCCCATCAGTAATAAAGAGGGCCAGGCAGTCAATAAAGAGGCAGCTCGTAAATAAAATGGTCAGGAGCAGACTGAGGACTTTGGCTAAAAAAGTCGAAGAGGCCGTGACAAACAACAAAAGCGAAGAGGCTCAGAAGACCCTCATTGAGGCAATCAGAGAATATTCAAAGGCGGCATCCAAGGGCGTCATCCACAGGAGTAACTCCGCAAGGAACATATCCCGCCTTACGCTGAAAGTCAATAAATTAGTGAAGGCCCCGGCCGCGTAAGAAAGATATTTTATGTAAATGTATAAACGTGCACTATTGTTGGCAGCCGTACCCGCCGCCGTCCTGTTACTTAGTATTGCGTCGGCAATTAGCGGCGAGGGCAGCGGCGTGACCTTCGCCCTAACCAAAAAAGATAACGGCAGCAAAATTAAGATAAACTCCGGCGCTATCATTCAAATAGGACTTCCCGAAAATGGTTCCACCGGCTATGCGTGGTACTTCGACAATTTGAGCTTGGAGTACTTCAAGGTAGTCAAGGATAAAACACTGACGTTGCCACCCAATGAGAAGGCCGTCGGTGCACCCGCCTCCGCCACATGGACGCTCATGGCAAAAAAGAAAGGCAAGAGCGAACTTAAACTACGTTACTACCGCGTATGGGAAGGCCCGCAAACAGCGGTTGACACATTCAACGTACATGTAGAGATTGAATAGCGGCTTTAAAGATTAACGACGAAGGGGGGGGCCCCCCCTTCACCCCGTAATTTTGCCCACGTTTTGTCTATCGTGTTTGTGCTGCCGCCGTTGGCGGCTTCGGCATTCGGGCTGAAGGCCTTACATCTTGTCAGGGGTTGAGACGCCTAGTATGTTTAAGCCCTCTTTTATTACTATCTTTACGCAGGCACAAAGCATCAGTCTCGCCCTCGTCAGAGGCTCAGCCTCATCAAGTATTCTGTGCTTATAGTAAAATGGGTGAAACTGCCCCGCCAACTCCTGCAAGTAAAAGGTAATCCTGTGCGGCTCGCGTGTCCTCACCGCCGTTAGAAACGCCGTGGGATAGAAGATCAGTTTTTTTATAAGTTGCAACTCCTCCGGGCTGTCCAGGCCGGAAAGGTTTATGTCAGAGTCAAAGGATAACGGTATCTGCCTTTCCCGCGCCTTCTCAAAGACGCTGTTAATCCTCGCATACGCATACTGTATGTAATAAACCGGATTTTCAGGGGATTCCTTTTTCACCGCCTCCATGTCAAACTCAAGCTGGCTGTCCGGGCGGCGTGTGAGAAAGATAAACCTCGTAATGTCCTTGCCTACTTCATTTGTTACGTCTCTAAGGGTGACAAACTCACCCGCGCGCTTTGACATTTGAACAGGGACGCCCCCCCTTAGCAGCATTACCATCTGGACAAGCAGCACAACCAATTTGTTCTCGTCATGGCCTGCGGCCTGTATTACGGCACGAATCCTCGGTATGTATCCATGGTGGTCGGCCCCCCAGATATTTATAATTTCGTCAAAGCCCCTGTCAAGTTTCAATATGTGATAGGCAATGTCCGATGCGAAATAGGTATATTGGCCGTCTGTTTTTATTATCACCCGGTCCTTTTCATCCCCAAAGGCCGTAGCCTTAAACCACACAGCGGAGTCCTGCTCATATATAAATCCATTGTCTCTGAGGGTATTGATAGCCTTCGTTACCGTGCCGTCTGAAAACAGCTCCTTCTCAGACTGCCATCTGTCAAATTCAACGCCAAAGTCAGACAGGTCTTGCTTTATCTCCGAAAGCATTGCAGTGTATGCGTAGTTGATAAAAAAATGTGATACTTCTACTTCGTCAAATCCCGACAGAGAGAATTTATCTCCATATGTCACATGAATCTCTTTTGCCAATTCCTCTACGTAATCACCGTGGTAACCGTCTTCGGGAAAATCATAGTGGGTGTTTGTAATGGCTTTATACCGGGCAAAGACAGACTCTCCGAGGAGTTTCACCTGCCGCCCCGCGTCGTTTACGTAGAATTCCTTAGTGACCGAGAAGCCTGCGGCAGAAAGCAGGTTTGCAACAGCCGCCCCCAGCGCCGCCCCCCTGCCATGCCCCAGGTGCAGCGGGCCGGTTGGATTGGCACTCACGAATTCTATCTGGATTTTCCTTCCTTTGCCGACGTTGGGTCTTAGGTAATCGCTTTCACGCGAGTAGAGTTTTCTTAGCTCATCGTAAAGATAGGATGGCTTGAATCTGAAGTTGATAAATCCAGCACCCGCACGCTCTATGGTCTGAAATATGTCAGGCGCGGCAATGGCCGCGATAATAGAATCTGCAATGAGCGCGGGACTCTTCCTGAGCTTCTTCGACAACAGCATGGCCACAGGCGTTGAAATATCGCCGAGTGCCTCGTGTCTTGGAATCTCTACTTCGACAAAATCAGTCTCAATTCCTATTTTCTTGAGTGCCTTAATCAGTATATCTTCTATCATAGTCGTATGCCTTATCTCTAGGGCACACAAGCGTAACATATTTGTCCTCGAAATTGATACGATGGCGCAATTGACACGACAGCGTAATTAATACGACGGCTTCGCCGGAATAAGCATTATGACATGGATTTTTTATACATATTGTTTTTTATACATATTGTTTAAATCCCGAACTATCCGTTACAATCAGTACCATTACAATCAAAACTTGTCAGTATAAATAAATCGGGATAACTAAGGGGTACCTTATGGCATTTCGTGAGATTGCGAAGTTTTTGGCGTGTTCAAACTCGATAGAGGAGGCGCTGGACAGGGTATATGATTTGTGTAACAAAGATGCTGGGGCGTTTAAAACTCTGAATGTCTTTGTGGACAGGGGATTTCCGACGTATTGTTACACAAGTGGCGACAAGAAGGTGCTTATGAACATCCAGATTCCCTGGGACAGCCTTGTTGGGGAGTGTATAAGGGAGAGAAAACAGGTCATAAGCTGCTCGCCGGAGTCGCTGGAGTTGGATGGAAAACATACGGGAGCGGTGGTGTTGCACAGTATGGCAAAGCCGCTGGTCTGTTTTAACAATACCTTTGGTTGTATGGAGTTTTTGACGCAAGAGGCGCTGCAACAGCATGAAATAGAAATGTTTGGAATTATCGGCGATTACTTCGCGCCAATAATTTACCTTCAGGAATGGTATTCAATAGAAAAAAGAATAGCCCACGCCATAAAGAACAAGGCATTCATTGGTATTTTGACGCTTTATGATGAAGATGTGGACGAAGAGGAAAAACAATCTACGTTAGATGAGTCGTTTAACCAAATAAGCACGTTAAGCGAAGACACTTTAAAGCTGATGGGGATTAAATGCGAACTGCATAAAAGAAACGTTAACGATATTATTGCGACGGTTATCGAAAAAATAGACAAACTTGCAAAACTTAACAATAAAAATGTAACGATCATACAGGAATTAACCCCCGGCCTTCAGGTGTATTGTGATGAGTTTTCCATCAGGGAGGAGGTGCTGTTTAACATTGTAAAGAATATATGGGAAGAGTGGCAAAATAGGAACATGGAAGAAAGAATAGTACAATTCAGGACGTATAAGGAGGACAATTACGCAACCATAGAGATAAAAGATAATGCCGGTGGGATGAGTGAAAAAGTCGCATCGCGTTTTGCTTTACCCTTTGAGAGTTCCAAGGGTTTTGGCCGTGGCGTAGGAATGAACATAGTCTATCAGGTCATAAAGCAAAACAACGGTGAAATCACCTTTAAGACAAAAGAGGGCGAGGGTACCACGTTTTATATCAAACTCTCTATGCTTGAAATAAACAGGAGAGTTCTCTCGCGATATCAGACGGGCAATGACACGGGCAACAGCAAGGAAGTTATTACCCTTGAATTTAATTTACGCAAAAACAATGGATACCTGGTGGATTTAAGCATGGGCGGTCTTTTAGGGGTATTTAAGATAACCCCTCCTTATCCACAAATTGCCAGCAACGTCACAGTTGGCCTTGATTTTGGAAATGGCAATAATGTTTCAGGTCTCACCGGGTTGATTGCAAGGATTGAGGTAATTGAACAAAGCATGGATGATGGATATATCAAAGTAGCCGTCAGGTTCCATGACAAACCTGAAATACTCAAAAACGAGAGGTTGATGCGAATCCTGTCAGTATGCAGTATCTCTCATCAGGGATAGAGCGTGGGCGAGATTTACGGGGTGAAGGGGGGGTTACCCCCCCTTCGTCGTTAATCTTTTTACTTTTATATACAAGCCACTATTAATCTCCTATTTTTACTATATTGCCTGTAACGCGGAGTTTTCCCTCAATAAATAATTTAATCGCGAGGGGGTATATGCGATGTTCGCTCTCCAGTATCCTTGCCGAAAGGGATTCCTCTGTGTCGTCTGAAAACACTGGCACGGCCTCCTGCAATATTATCGGGCCGGAGTCAACTCCCTCGTCAACGAAATGCACCGTGCATCCCGCTATCCTTACCCCGTAGTCAAGCGCCTGCTTCTGCGCATTCAATCCCTTAAATGACGGCAGCAAGGCGGGATGTATATTCATGATGCGCATTGGGAAGACGTCTATCAGCGGCTTTTTGACCACACGCATAAAGCCGGCAAGCACTACCAGCTCCACACCGCAAAATTGCAGCTCATCGGCTATATCTCTATAGAATATATCCCTGCTTGCATAACCGGCGGGATTTATATACACATGCGGGATTTTATGCAGCCTTGCGCGTTCTATGGCATACGCCGATCGGTTATCCGTAATCAGACAGGCGATTTCGGCGTCAAGGGCGCCCCTGTCAATGGAATCTATAATAGACTGAAAATTCGAGCCTCTCCCTGAGGCAAGTACCCCTAGTTTAATCATCCTCCACCTCTTTTCGATTTGTCTGACCTTCTATGCTTTCCTTATACAGCACCTTTTTGCTTATGCCGGTTGCTGAGGCAATCTCTTCAACGGCCTCTTTTCGCCTCATGCCGCTTTCAATTAATAGCCCTATTTCATTTAAGGCATCGGTGATGCTTAGCCCGGTCTCTTTAAAACCCTCTACGATTACCACATACTCGCCGACTATCTTTGAGGCGTTGAGATGGGCAATCACCTCTTTGACAGTTCCCCTTTGTGTATCTTCGTGGAGTTTTGTCAGCTCATGGCAAAGCGCAACCCTCCGGTTGCCAAAGACCTCCAGTAAATCATCAAAAAAACTAATGATCCTATGAGGAGACTCATAAAACACGAGCGTATGAGGCTCTACCCTCAGGGCATGTAAATCTTTCTTTCTCTGGAGGGTCTTTGGAGAGAGAAACCCTATGAACGTAAAGCGCCTGGTGGACAGTCCCGAAACTGAAAGCGCCGCTATTGAGGAGGCCGGTCCGGGGATGGGAAATATCTCTATCCCCTCGTTTATCGCATCCCGAATCAACACCTCGCCGGGGTCGGAGATGCCCGGCGTTCCAGCGTCTGTTATCAGTGCCACCGTGTAGCCGGCGTGCAGCTTGTCCATTATCACCTTTGACTTTATCTTTTCTTTTTCTCTCCAGTAACTTATCATCGGGCGTGAAATCTCGTAGTAGTTCAGGAGTTTGACAGAATGCCTGGTGTCCTCGACGGCTATGAAGTCCGCCTCCCTGAGGATTCTCAGCGCCCGCAGCGTGATATCCTCAAGGTTGCCTATTGGTGTGGCGACTATGTACAGGCATCCTTTCATCTATTGTTAGTGGCCACTGCGCTGCGCCTTATATTTACTAAGCCATACGATGTGATGTTTTTCCTCTTCTATTATCTCATTTACGATGTGTTTTTCCCTGACAGAGTCCCTCATAGTATAAAAATAGAGCAGGGTTTCCTTTTCGAACCCTATGGCAAGGCCGACCGCGTGTAGCGGATCTGTTACGTTTTGCATATGAAGCATGGCCTTGTCCTTACCCAGAAAAAAGGCGCTTTCAACGAACGCCCTCATGTACTCAGAGATGTCCTGCCAGTTATCAGGCTCCTCGTCCCCAACCTTCTCCCTTAGCGCGGTAAAGGCCACTATGTGATTTTTTTCCGCCTCTGCGAGCTTTGTAAAAAGCTCATAGATTTCCCTGTCTCCGCCTTTAAACTTTGCCGCCAGCTCGCTATAGTACGAATTGCCAAGCACCTCTGTCCTTACGGCCATTTCTATTACTTCTCTTATTGAAAATGCGTCCATGTGACCTCCCATGTATTAATTTGGAAATTCCTTCTGTAATTCCCTGTTTATCTTAATTATCTCCTTTACGTCAGTTCCCACTATATCCCAGCTATGCTCTCCCTTAAAATCCCTTTTCAGTTTTACGTTAATCGGTTTTTTCACAGGTTTCATCAGCGTGTCGTTGTCTTTATTTATCTCAATCTCGTTTGGCCTGACCGTGGTGCTTGGGGCCGATGTGGTGGCCGGTTGAGTGTTTACTTCCTGCGAGGGCTGCCTGTTACAACCCGCAAGGACTAACAACGCCGCCACAGATAACGCTATTACGTATGCCTTCACCGGCTCCCCCTGTAACCGTTTGTAATGGGAAAACGCCTGTCTTTCCCAAATGCCCTTCCCGTTATCTTAATGCCTGGGGGGGATTGTCTCCTCTTATATTCGCTGCCGTCTATTAGGGATAAAACCCTTCGCACGGTCTGCTCATCTATGCCAGGGGCGGTTATCTCTTCAAGGCTCATGTCCTTTTCAATGTACGACTCAATAATCGTATCAAGGGTTTCATATGGAGGAAGGCTGTCGCTGTCTTTCTGATTCGGGCGAAGCTCTGCTGTTGGCGCCTTAGTCAGCACACGCTCCGGGATTACCACCCCCATAGAGTTGCGCCTCATGGCAAGCTGATAGACCATCATCTTAGGGACATCCTTTATTACCGCAAACCCACCGGCCATATCTCCATACAAGGTGGCATACCCCGCCGACATCTCGGACTTATTGCCCGTGGTCAGCACCAACTGGCCGAACTTGTTTGAGATGGCCATGAGGATGTTTCCCCTTACTCTTGCCTGGAGGTTTTCCTCTGTCGTGTCAGGCGGCTTGCCTTCAAATGCCGGAGTAAGTTCACTCAGATATGCTGAAAAAATCCCTGTTATCGGGATTTCTGTCGTCGTGATTTTGAGATTATCAGCAAGTTCACAGACATCCTCTTTTGAGTCTATTGACGTGTATGGCGATGGCATAAAAATGCCCCTGACGTTTTCTGGCCCGACGGCATCAACGGCAATACAGGCGACAATTGACGAGTCAATCCCGCCGCTTAGTCCAATCACAACCGAGTTAAACCCATTTTTCCTTATATAGTCCCTTGTGCCAAGGACGAGGGCATTATAAATCTCCTCATAGAGGTCCATATGGCGAGGCGGTGAAACCCGCACAGGGGGTTTTTCCTTAGGTACCCTGTCGCAGACGAAGACTTTTTTTATTTCACTCTCGCTCAAGGTCTTGACCTTTTGCCGCCTGCGCGGGTCATGCAGCCGGGAAACGAACACGCCCTCCATGTCAAGGTCAACGACGACGAGATCCTCAGAGAAACTCGCCGCGCGCGCCAAAACTTCACCCGCGGCGTCAAACACGGTTGACGCGCCGTCAAAGACAAGCTCATCCTGCCCGCCAACGGTATTCAGATAGGCCAGTATGACACGGTTGTCGGAGGCGCGGGCAGAGAGCATCGTCTCTTTGGCCCTTGATTTATTGAATCCATACGGTGAGGCGTTGATATTTATAATTAACTCCGCCCCGGCAAGCGACTGCTTATACGCCGGCCCGTCCGGGTACCAGATGTCTTCGCAGATATTCAGCCCTACGAGGCAGCCGCAGATTTCATATACAGGGCAGATATCGCCGCTCTGGAAATATCTAAGCTCGTCAAATACGCCGTAATTGGGCAAAAAAACCTTGTGGTACACATCCATTATCTGTTGGTTGTAGAGCACAGCGGCGGCGTTATAAATATCGTCTTTCTTATCAACAAACCCTACAACTGCCACGATGTCGTTCGTATGTCTTTTTATCTCATCGAGGGCCTTCAGGTTGTCCCTGATGAAAGACGGTTTAAGGAGCAGGTCCTCAGGGGGATAGCCCGTGGCGCATAGCTCAGGGAATGCCACAATGTCGGCGGCGTGACTTCGCGCGTCTTCAATGAACGCGATAATCTTTTCACTGTTTGCCTTTATACTGCCAACAGTCGGATTAATTTGAGCAAGGGCCAGCCGCAACGTCTTCATTGTCCAATTATAACAAAAAACTGCGCTCTGCGATAGCAAAATATTTCAGAATAAGTTAAAATACGATGAGACATAAACTACTGGCAAGGAGGACTGAATGGACTTAAAGGGTTTAAGATATATAGCCGTAGCGCTATTAATCTCATATGCGTTAGTGGCCTGTGCGCCGATGCCACCGGCGGGCACACCTTTGACGCATGAGCAGAGGCAGGACGCGCAAGCCTCCTGCATTGCCCAATACACGGCGGCGGGGGCGGTCATTGGCGGGCTGGGTACGCTGGCCCTGGATACCCTCCTATTTGGGCGTACGCGCGGTGACAGGGTGGCTGCGGGGGCGGTTATTGGCGGAACGTTTGCCTTTGCTATGGCGTGGGGGCGATGTCTGTACTTATTCGCCAATATCAGGAGTTATCCCGTTGCCGGTGCCGCCGAGACAATGACTCAGACAGGTTATACGCCGTCCACGGGGAGCTATGTAAAGTTTGCAAGCATGGCGATAACCCCTGAGACCGTCGCACCCGGCGGCAAGGTGAACTTAAACGCCGTTTATTACCTTCTGGACTCCAATATGAATAAGCGGGTTTACGTGACAGAGACCACCACTTTGTACTACTACGATGACAGCAAGAAAAACTGGGCAGACCTCGGCAGTGCCAATGAGCAGAAGACCGTTGACCTGGGAACGAGACGGGGTGAGATAACCTTTGACATACCAAAAGACGCCCCCGAAGGCAACTATCGAATCATGCTGAAGGTGTCGGCGATGGGCAAAGAAGACTACTCGACGAGGGACCTCGTAGTGAGGAGGGGTTGAGCCGGAGTTCTGGAAGCCGCCAACGAGGGGATAATCCCCCGTCTTGTCGGCGGCAGCCCAAACGCAATAGATAAACCGTGTGCGAGATTATGGGGTGAAGGGGGATTATCCCCCTTCGTCTTTAATCTTTATTCCCCTGTCTACTGCGGGATTTCCATTTTAATCGCGGCGAGGACTTTTTCGCATTCTGCCGCTATCTTGCCGACGTGCTTTATAACCGTGTCGAAGTCTGATTCGTTCATTTGGCCTGGGAGTTTTCTTAAATCCAGTTCCAGTTTAAACGCGCGGTTCTTTAGCTGTACCGCGCCCATGTTTGCCGACATACCCTTGATTAAGTGTGCCTGATTTTTCAGTCCTTCAATGTCTTTGGCACCGCTTAGTTCCTTCAGCCTGTCTATTTGCACGGGGGCATCCACTATAAAGGCCTTCATCATCTCGTTCAAGATGTCTTTGTCTCCACCTAAGCGCCCCAGCACCTCGTCTTTGTCCAGAACAGGGAGAGTCTTTGGGACCTTCTTCGCGGCCGTTGACCTGATTTCTGTATTCTTTGTATGTTTTTCTATAATTTCGTAGAGGGTTGAGGCGTCTAAAGGCTTCGTCAGATAATCCGTCATCCCTTTTTCTATACACACCTCAAGGTATCCCTTCACGGCATGGGCGGTCATGGCGATGATTGGGATATTTGGATTAATCTTGCCGTCTGAGGCTCCCCTGATATATTTTGTGGCCTCAAAGCCATCCATCTCAGGCATTTGCACATCCATAAGGACGATGTCATACGCCTGTTTCTTTAGTGCCTCAACGGCCTCCCTGCCGTTTGACACTACATCCACTGTGTGGCCCTTTTTCTCAAGAAGTCTAAGCGCCACCTTCTGATTGATTACGTTGTCCTCGGCAAGCAGTACATGCAGCGGTCTTTTCAATTCGCTCAGCGTGTGGCGGGTTACCACGACGGGGTCATCTCTATCATGGGCGATAAACGTCAGCCTTATAGTATCCGCCAAACTGTCATCATCCACCGGCCTTACCACATAGGCATCTATGCCGATGGCCTTACATCGGGCAGCGTCTCCTTTTAACCCCGCCGAAACTATTAGAATGACCTTTATGTCGTGTGTGACAGGGTCGGATTTTATCTGCCCTGCTAAATCGAAGCCATCCATATCGTGCATCTGCAAATCAATCAGGGCGGCGGCATAATCACCGCTTTTGAGTTTTCTGACAGCCTCATGCCCGCTTGCGGCGCCTCCAACTTTATGTCCCTTGTTCTCCAAAACCTTGATATATGAATTCAGAGAAAGCATATTGCCGTCCACAACGAGGACGCTTATATTGGCGGCGTCTTCGGTGCCATGCCCAGCAGTCTTCCTCATCCCGATAGCCCCGACACCAAACCTTGCCGTAAAGTGAAACGTCGTCCCCTCTCCAAGTACGCTCTCCACCCAGAGTCTGCCGCCCATCAGCTCCACTATCTTTTTCGATATGGTCAGCCCAAGCCCTGTGCCGCCATACTTTCTTGTCATCGAATCATCAACCTGCGAGAAGCTGTCAAATATCATGTCAAGCTTGTCCTCTGGTATTCCAATGCCCGTATCCGAGACGCTGAAGTGCAAATAATGGGGCGACTTTGCGGCTAATCTTTCGTTGTCGTCTCTGGCCAGCGCGTCCGGTGCTGGTTTGACTTCTACGAGTATCTGTCCTTCATGGGTGAATTTCACCGAGTTATTAATAAGATTTACTATCACCTGGCGCAGCCTGCCGGGGTCTCCCCTTATCTCCGCCGGCACATCGCCATCTATTTGGGTTATCAGCCTGACCCCTTTAGTCTGTGCGTCATAGGCCAGCGGCCTTATTGATGAGTCAAGAAGCCCCCTCAAATCAAAGTCTATCGCCTCAAGCTCCATTTTACCAGCTTCCACTTTTGAGAAATCCAGGATACTGTTTACCAAAGACAGCAGGTGGGCAGAGGACTGCTTGACCAGCTCAAGGTATTCCCTCTGTTCAGCATTGAGATTCGTACCGAGGGTCAGCTCTGTCATGCCTATTATGCCGTTCATCGGGGTGCGAAGTTCGTGGCTCATATTAGTGAGGAATGTGGTCTTTGCCTGATTGGCTGTCTCGGCTACCTCTTTTGCCTGTATCATGGCCTGCTCTGCCCGCACTCGCTCGGCTATCTCCAAAATCAGCTTCTCGTTGGATTCGCTCAACTGTGCAGTGCGTGCGTTGACCAGCTCCTCAAGGTGGTTGCGGTAGGTTATCAGCTCCTGCTCGGCGCGTTTTCTGTCTGTTATATCGGTTGATATCCCGCATATGGCATAAACGGTGGAGTCCTGTTTATACAGGAGAAACTTTATTGACACGTACGTCCGGAGGGACCCCGGCCCCTCACCGTGGCTTATCGTCTCCTCAAGTTCCAGCGGCTGTCCGCTTTGAATAACCACCATGTCGTTTTCGTGAAACGGCCCTCCGTCAAATATCTCATAATCTGTCTTGTTCGTTATCTCCTCTTTTGTCTTGTGGAACAACTCCTCGAAGCGCCGGTTTACCATCAAATACCGCCCCTCTGTATCCTTTAAATATATCACAGCCTGCGCGTTATCCATTATTGACTGCAGCCGCATCCAGCTCTCATGAACGGCGTCGTCCACACGTTTTCTCTGGAGGGCGTTGATAAATATCTCCCCCCCTACCTTCAGCAGGGACAACACATCGGGGGCGTATTCCGTGCGCACCGCCGTAGAGTCAAAGCCCAGAAGACCATTGAGTCTGCCGCCGCGGCTTATTGGTATGGCAATTAGTGATATTACGTCCACCGCCATGAGGAGTTCTCTCTCGTTGGCGGACTCCTCCGGCATATCACCGTCTGAGGTTATGTATATGTTTTCAAAGGCGCTTAACCTACCCATAAACCATGTCAGGCAATCCAATGCCTTGAACCGCTCTGCCTTTGGGGGCACACCCTCCACGCACCACTCATACGTCTGCCTGGCCGTCTTCATATCTTCGGAGAAGATCACCACATAGCCCCTGTCCTCACCCAGGAAATTGCCTATTGACGAAAGTGCGTGGACTATCCATGCCCCCACCTCCTCAGAGGGAATCGTAATGAATGTCGAAGATATGGTCGTGATTAACTTTATCAGCTCTACGATGTATTGGAGTTTTTTCTCCGTTTTGCGCCTTTGCACTATCTCGTTCAGCATTCGCTGATTTACTTCTACGACTTCCGACGCCCCTTCCTCTGTCTTACGCTTGTATTCGTTAAAATTCTCAATGAGACGGTTAAATACCATAGACAAGTTCGTCATATTTTTATCGGGCTGCAGGTTAAATTGCTCTTCGGAGATTTTTCTGACAGCAAACATCAGTTCACTTATGGGTTTTTTGATTCTCCTGATTATCAAAAGCGACACCGTCAAATTCAACACCAAAAGCGCAATGACAAATAGCGCCAGCACAATGCCATCATGTGCCAGCAACGGCAGCAATAAACCTATGCCTATAAGGGCCGCCCCCGAAGTGGCTATGATAAGCAGGTCATGCCTTAATGAGATTGCCGATTGTCTTTTCATCAGATTTTGGGAGACACGCGGTCCTCCCTACTGGCCCGACTTGCCAAGCACGGTTATAAATTCCTTTAGTATGTCGGCGTCGTATAAATCTTTATGGTCGCGCAAATATGTAAGCGCCTCAAATGGGGATATTGCGTTAAATCCTGGCCGGGACGTCGTTAACTGATCATAGGTATTCGTTACGGAGATAATCCTGCCCGACAGATGAAGCTTATCCCCCTTCAGGCCAACGGGATAGCCCGTCCCCATGAGATTTTCATGGTGTTCCAGCAGGGGAAGCAGCGTCTCAGGGGTGATTCCCTTGTATAGTTTGACTATGTCAAGCCCTTCATAGACATGCCCCCTCAGTAAGCCTACCTCAAAGTCCGTAAGGCGTTGCAGCGGCTTATGCAGCACCTCAGGGGGTATCGTACTCATCCCTATGTCATGCAAAAGACTCCCCATGCCTATGGCAAACAGCTCGCCCTCGGCTTGTATTCCCAACGCTATGGCCGTGGCCACAGAAAATACAGAAACATTCACCGAATGGGTATAGACGTAGTAGTCGTGTTTGTTTACCGTAAACAGATTGGTTATCAAACCCTTGGTGTCTATTATTGACGAGATGACGTTTTCCACCGTATCTTTACACGCCTCCATCTTCGCGGGGCTTCCGGGGTCGTTGAACAGGTCATGGACGAGCATCTTGGCGTTTTCTTTTATCAGCATGTTCTTAGAGACCTGCGATTGGGCAGCGCTCACAGCGTTCATAGCCTCAGTGAGATACTCCCTGTACTTCTTCGCGTCAGAGCGGTATATCAACAGCTCACCGGGGGCGTTCAACATCTCCCTCGTGATTACAGAGTCACCTTTTTTATTGCGTGTGGCGGTCAAAGGGACTATGTCCATGCCTGTCTTGACAAAAAGTTCAAAACCAACCGATGTTGCCTCAATCAGACTCAGTTTGTCTACCTGGAGCATGTCATCCATTGCAAGGATATAGTCAGTATATGCCTTATCTTCCGGCTGCTTAGGGGCGTCCTTCGCCGACGTCGCGGGGACACGGGCAGGTGGTCCTTTGCCCTCTTTACAGCATTCCTCTTTATCAGATACGACATCCAACCCTTTGTCCGTATCAATATACACGTAGGCAACGCC
>JADFXF010000020.1 GCA_015233685.1 Nitrospirota bacterium
TATCATCCACCTGGCTGACAGAATTGAAATCTTATTAAATAAAGGCGACGAGGTGTTAAAGCAGAAAGACCCTATTGTTAAGGCCATAAGGGCGCGCACCAATACGCTGTTCAATCCACGCCTTGTTGAGGTGTTTGCTGATCTTTCAGAGAAGGAGAGTTTTTGGTTTGACGCGTCGTACTCCGAGGTGGATGAGTTGATATTTAACAGTGAAGTCATCCCCGAAAAAGAACTCAACTTAGATGAGCTTGAGGAGATAGCGCGGCTCTTCAGCCATGTAATTGACTTTAGGAGCGTGTTCACGGCGGTACACTCGGCAGGGGTCAGCGAGGTCGCCAGCACACTGGCGAGGCTTGTCGGGTTCTCTACTATTGAGTGCAGGTTGATGGCGATAGCGGGGCATTTACACGACATAGGAAAACTGGCCGTGCCTACAGAGATATTAGAAAAGCCAGCGAAGCTCGAAGAGGCAGAGATGAACATAATGAAGACCCATACATATTACTCGTACACTATTCTAAATTTGGTGAAGGGGTTGGAGACGATTAACATGTGGGCGTCCTTTCATCACGAGAGAATGGACGGCGCTGGCTATCCGTTTCATTTCAAGGGTGATAGTCTGCCCATTGGCTCAAGGATAATGGCCGTGGCGGACGTGCTTACGGCAATCTCAGAGGACAGGCCATACAGAAAAGGGATGGACAAAGAAACGGCACTGTTCGTAATCCAGGACCTCGGCAGCAGAAACGCCCTCGACAAAACAATCATTAAAACGGCTGCGGCTAATTTCGATTATTTAGATGAGGTCAGACACGATGTCCAGGAGCTGGTAAAACAAGAGTATACGAATCTAAAAACAGGGATATGTTTTCCCGATAGCCGCCCCCAAAATACCTGACGATATGCCACAAATAAAAATAGGCAGCCTGACCCTAGGCCCCAGACCCCTTATTGCGGTTCCTCTTACCGACATGGATGTGTCATCTGTTGAGACATTGCAGACGGCGGATATAGCGGAGCTGAGGGTTGATATGTTTTCAGACTTGCACCTGCCTCACATAATTGATATTTTTAAAACCTTCAAAAATAAATTCCCCGACGTGCCGGTTATTGCCACATGCCGGTCAAAAGAAGAGGGTGGGGCGGCGGCAATCACTGACGCTCTCAGAGTAGAAATCTTTACCCATATCATAGACCTCACCGACGCGGTTGATATAGAGGTCGAATCAGACATATCGGCGGAAATCGCCGCTTTGACCAGCAAACACAGTAAAACCCTTATCACCTCATATCACAATTTCTCTCAAACCCCTGAGGAGAAGAAACTTGAGGAGGTCTATGAACAGGGCAGACAGATAGGGGCGCGCATAGTTAAAATCGCCGTTACTCCAAACAACATGACCGATATAAAGAGGCTTACAGAGTTTACATTAAACCATAAGCCAATCGTTACTATCGCTATGGGGGACAAGGGAATGGCATCAAGGATATTTCTGCCGCTTGTGGGTTCTCTGTTTACGTTTGCCTCGTTGGAGACGGTGACTGCCCCCGGTCAGATGTCAATCGTCGAGGTCAGGAAATTCTACCAAGCGTTTTAGGCAGCCGGAGTTCTGGAAGCCGCCAACGGGCGGCATGTGGAAATTAAAGGATAAAACGTGGCGAGATTTACGAGGGGGGGTTACCCCCCCTTCGTCGTTAATCTTTTTATTTTTTATCTTTAATCTTTACTCTTCTTTCGTAAATTCTTTTAATGTAGGCAGTTCTGAGAGGTTTTTCAGGCCAAAGTATTTTAAAAATTCCTTTGTTGTTGTGAATATTAGTGGTTTGCCGGGCGCGTCCTTTCTTCCTGCGATTTTAATCAGATCCCTCTCAAGTAGTACTTTAATAGTCCAGTCAGAACTTACGCTTCTGATTTCCTCAATCTCCACCTTGGTGATAGGCTGCTTATAGGCGACAAGGGCAAGGGTCTCAAGCGCGGCGATAGAGAGTTTTCCTGATGTCTTTGATTTCTTTAAGTTTTTTATCCACTCCGCAAACAAGGGGTTAGTAACCATCTGATAGCCGTCGGCAAGTTCGGCAATCATCATACCGCCGTCTTTTTCTCTGTACTGGCTTGTAAGCGCAGCCACGGCGTCGGCGGCCTCGGCGTCAGAAAATCCGGTAAGGCGTTTTAAATCGGCAATTGAAAGGGAATCTCCGGCTACGAAAAGCAGGGCCTCAATGACCGCTATTTGTTCAGATTTCTCCATGTGTTTAACTCAAGAGGCGACAACTGGTTAAGCTGTTCGTGAGAGCCTTTCTTATCAATAAAGAACTTATCCATCACGACGATTTTATCATTGGTAATATCCTCGCAGGTCCTGCTGAAATCTACTTCGATGCCACCTATGTACATGATATTGATATTATCCATGACGGCAAGCTCTGTTAACTGGTTCTTAAGCCACGGCATTTGCATTTCGTATGCCCTTACTGTAAGGTCAAGCAGGTGCAGACCGTTGTCCTGATGTTCTATGTCGTACTTGTTGATTATCCCATTTAAATATTTGCTGAGCAGCTTTAAATCATTATCTTTGGGGGCCTTTGTGCCGTGGCGGATTTTCTCATAACACGATATTATTGCCCCGCACGCGGTTGTCGGTTTTGAGTGGCCGTGCCTGACAAGCGCTCCGTAGGTCTTTTTCTCATCGTCGTAACCGATGTGGGCGAAATTGAATATCAGGAGATTGCCGTCTTCCCTGTCTGGAATGTGGTGGGCGGCTGGAAGCAGACACTCATATGTCTTTACCTTAGGAATAAAAAGTCCTCCGAAAAGTCTCAAGCCGTAATATTTCTCCATGTGAATGACGCTGTGGTCGTCGTCAAACTTTGCGGGATGGCATTTTCGCAGCTCCCGTTTAATGTGCTCAATGATGGTCGTACACTGGTCGTCAAGGCAGGTTATTATGACCAAAATGGTATTTATTCCGAGGCAGATTTCATACCTTTCCATCAGTTCCATGACTATATCACAAAGCTCGGAGATATGTACCGCCCTGTCTATAAAATCGCCATACCTCGTTGACAATGACATGTTTTTTACCTCAGGGTCGAGGATATCTGTTTAAAAAAATCCTCGGTTATGACGATCTCGGCCTCGCCCGCATCGGCGATGGTCTCAATCTGGGCCTTTATTGCCGCTGTACGTTTTTGAGTCTCACTCTGCAGGGCGCGGCTATGGATTATCAGACCGCTGCACTCGTAGCGCACACTTATATCAGGGTCAATGTGTATGAGCGCTGCCCGAACCCTGTATACCAGTTCTATGTTATGAGCGGCGGCAATTGAATATGTCATGGGCTGGAAACGTCTGCCTTTGGATGTCATAGAGATAATCTCAATGGCGTCTTCTACTGTGATTTGGCCGATGTTCAGCGCTATATCATAGTGTTTTGGGTCGTCGTCTTCGAAGTTATAGAGTGCCTTTATCAACTTCTTGTGCGAACTGTCTTCCTTAAGGAGTTGTTTTTCGGCAGCCTTGTCAGAAATGTTTATTCTTGATGCCCTGATACGCGCCCTGTCCTCAAGGTTTGAGATTATGTATGTCTTAAGTACGTGGGAGATACCTTCTAATAACACACGCCCGACAAAACCGCAATACACTATATTGTCTCTCAAAAAGAAGCGCATGAGAGTCGCCTCGTAACAGGCGAGATACCTATGTCTTTCCTCCAGGGACATTCCAAAAAGGGTCGGCGGACTTTCGTAGGAATTCTTTATTTTTTCGGGCGATACATGATATTCCTCCGCTGCCAGGGCGGTTATCTGTTCACTGATTACCAGTTCACAGCCTGTCTTAGCGGCTACCTCCGCCGCTATGTCTCTGCCTCTGCAACAGGGACGGTTATTTATCGTTATAATAGACATCAACACCTCACGCTTTCAGGAAATACTATTCATACAATTCTACTTTAAATAACAAACTTTAAGCAACGGGCATTCTTTCTCAGTACTGTTTTCGTGGGCGGTGGCGTGAATCGCCTGTATGGCCTGAGCCTCAGTCCGAAAAACCCTGTCCTCGCCTATCTTATTATACAGGCCTGTGCGTTTGATGACATCCATAACCTGGTCTTTTATGGCGACAAACGTGATTTCAATATCCCTGTCACGCAGCCTTGTCACAATCATACCGAGTATCTCTTCGCCTGAGGCGTCTATTTCGTTTATACCGTCGCAGCAGATAATCACATGCCGCAGTTTTGGTTTTTCTGATAGTTGGAGCAATATCTGGTCTTCAAGATATGACGTGTTGGCAAAAAACAGCGAGCTGTCAAAACTTACGGCCGAGATATGCCCACACTGGTTTAGTCCGAACATGTCGCTGTTGCGAAGTGTGCCGTCCTGATGTCTTGACAATATAGTAAGGTTTGGTTTCATTGAGCGGTACAAGTAGTGCCCGATTGAAAAGGCAACGCCTATCATTATGCCTTTATCAAGATGAGGGGCAAATGCCAGCGTGAAGAGAAACGTTATAATGGCGGCGGCGCCGTCGTACTTTTGGGCGTGCCACACGTGAACTATCCCCTTGACGCTTATGAGGCCCATGACGGCCATCATTATTATTGACGCCAACACCGCCTGCGGCAGATGATAAAGCAGCGGTGTAAATAAAATCAGTGCAACCACCACGATACAGCTTGTAAAGACGCTTGACATCCCCGTCACAGCCCCCGCTTGCAGATTAACGGCCGAGCGCGAGAAAGACCCCGATGTGGCATAGCTTTGTCCCATAGACCCGGCGATGTTGGCCAGGCCCTGCCCGATAAGTTCCCGATTCGGGTCAAGACGCTGTCCGGTTCTGGCGGCCATCGCCTTAGCTATTGAGATGGCCTCCATAAAGCCGAGAATTGATATGATAATCGCATTTGGCAATATAATAAAAAACATGCTTAGGTCAAACTTGGGAAAGGCGAATGTGGGAAGCCCCTTGGGGATAGTGCCTATGACAGCTCCACCTGCGCTCAATGTTAATTTATCTGCTGGCAGGGGCTTGTTGCCGACGGTAAGATGCCATACTTCGCCCTGCCTTTTAGTATCGCTGATAACGAAGCCCTTGCCATCGCCCTCAGACTGAAGCTTAACCGACCTCAGTTGGCCTCTGAGCAGCTTGGCCCTCTTTTTCTGTTCATCTTTAAAGATGTTTAATCTATCTATTTTTTGAGCTGCCTCCAGTACTGCGAGAGGTTCGGCGTGTTTGTCCTTTTTTGCTTCGGCAAGCCCTTTTGATAACAATGTCAGCTCTTTGGTAGCAGTTTCCACCTCACCTAAAATCTTATTGTAGTCTGTTATCTTTGTTGTAATCTCTTCGGAGTGAATAGCGGTCAATGGGGCCTTTTGTACTTTTTCAAATCCGATAAGCCACGAGACAAACGTAGTGAGTACCACGGCGATGAGGACGTTTGGGAGCCTTGGATTAATCTTCCTGAGCGCAAACATAATAAAAAATGAGGCGAGCGCAAAAGCGAGCGTTGGCCAGTGGGTGTACTCAACAGCGGCCTTTACGACGTTAATGACGGTCTCATAATGGTGCTCGGCATTGTCAACCGAGACACCGAGGAGATTGGCAAGCTGTGATGTGGCGATTATCAACGCGGCGGCGTTGGTAAAACCGATTACAACCGGGTGTGAAAGGAAGTTAACGACAAGTCCAAGTCGAAAGACCCCGAGAAAAAGTTGAAACACCCCCACTGAAAGGGCAAGCAGCACGGAGTAGGCGATAAAGGCCTCGCCACCTTTTGTAGCAAGCGGTTCTAAGGACGCGGCGCTCATAAGCGAGACAACCGCAACCGGACCGGTGGCGAGCTGGCGGCTTGAACCAAAGAGGGCCGCCACAATAGGGGGCAGGAAAGAGGCATAAAGCCCGTAGTATGGGGGAAGCCCGGCCAACTGCGCGTACGCCATAGACTGCGGTATCAACACAAGGGCTACGGTAATACCGGCCATAAGGTCGGCCCGGAGCTTTACCGCGCCATAGTCTTCAAACCAACTCAGAAAAGGAAACAACCTCCCCATCAACGAGCCTTTAGTCATCATCACCGTAAATATCAGCACGCGTTATTTTAGACATAAGCAGTCAAAAAAATCAAATGAGTAATCAACTTATGAAAAAAAAGCCCCCCAAGGATTAAAGACGAAGGGGGCTAATCCCCCTTCACCCCGTAAATCCCGCCACGCTTTATCTATTGATTTCCGGCTGCCGCTCGTTGGCGGCTTCAGTACTCTCGCTAAAGGCTATTATGACACAGTGCCGGAAGGATGTTTGTAACTGTTCAGATTTATGCCCAAATCGTGTTTCATATTCCCAAGCCGTATTATTTTACCGCGTAGTTTTAGGTTCAGGTTCAGGTGGAATTACTACCTCATAACGTTTAACTTCTTTTATATCTATTTTATGCTGTTTAGCAGTTAGTTTAGCGATACTTTTATTTCTAATAATTTTAAGAATATTATTATCTACCAAAGAGTAAATTTCATCTGAATATATATCCCTTCTATCAGTATATATTGCGCGATAAATATCATTAGGTGAAATCTCTCTACCATCCATGCCAAGAACAACAATTCTTTTTTGACGAGGTGTTAATTTAAATTTATCAAATAGTTTAAGCCAATGAAGTTCCTTCTCTGTAAATACAGACTTGTGGTATAATGTTATTGTGAATGATTGATTATCGGATGAAAGCTCAGGCTTTTTCAGATCGCTTGTATTTATTATATCAAAAATATTTTTTAAACCTTCACCAAGTTCTCTCATAATCTTATTTTTAGCTAAAACACTTGTGATTAAAGAATTTCTTGATTCATGAGCACCTTTAAGCTCTTTAAGTTCTTCTATCTTTATAGTTGAAAGTAATGCTCCAGGACTTTTGATTTCCATACGGTCATCGAATATATAAATCTCAATTCCATTTTGGATACTATAATCACGATGAGCTATCGCATTAATGAGTGACTCACGGCAGGCACCCTCCGGGTATATATACTTAGGAACAAATTTACTATCCTCGCGTTCTGTTTTATATGATAAATAAAGACTTAACCTTTCCCATGATGAGATTAAAAGTTCAAAGATATTTCCCTGTAAACGTTCATCTTTTTCAACGTTATAATCTTTCCCTCCAAGCAACTCAGTTCCTTTTACTTTGAGAATCCTTACCTGACATCTCGGATGCCACTTTTGTATATCTTTTGAAAAGAGAAGTAAGGCAGCTTTTCTAAGACGTATCCCTGATGTTGTGTATTCGGCAATATTCAGTTGCTGCAGGTACCTCGCAACGCTCAGCCCACTTAAATAATTGTCTGCAAGGCTCTGTACAAGATCTATATCAAGGTCGGCGATCTGTGCCCCGTCTATAAAGCAACGGTCATACTCTCTGGAGTTTGCTTCCCTGCGTTCAAAATTAATTATATCAAAACTCACCGGTATGTTTTGCTTATCATCTCTCTTTAGGCAGCGGCCATCGGAAAGCTGATATATTTTATCTGCACCTTTGTTTACAGAAAAAAACAAGAGAACTCTGTCGTCTATCGTTATTTTGGTTGATCTGCCAAGTGGGAGTCTGCTGTCCTTAATAAGATGGGTAGTTACGGCGTTAATCATAGTGTTTATATCGTTTTCACTATGTGGAATTCCGGTTATTGTTCCATCGTCTTCAACGCCGATTAGTAAATCACCACCGTCGGCATTTGCAAATGAAACTAAAG
Source organism: Nitrospirota bacterium (assembly GCA_015233685.1). GTDB lineage: Bacteria > Nitrospirota > Thermodesulfovibrionia > Thermodesulfovibrionales > Magnetobacteriaceae > Magnetominusculus > Magnetominusculus dajiuhuensis. The sequence goes on from JADFXF010000020.1 coordinate 7,744, forward strand.
TCTCTGCAATGTCTTTGCAAATTTCTCTTACGCTGCGCGGTTTCTTGTCCCCTTCTTTTCCATCTAAGGCGGACTTAAACTCACTGTAATGACTCTCCCCGAGACGTATAGTATTTCTAATACGCTCATCAGGATATAGTACAATATTGTCCCCGACAATTCCCTCAGCCATACACCTATCCTACCACAACTATGAGCATTAAGTGAATAAACTGTCCTGCAAATTTACGCTTGACAAACGCCACCCAAATATGAGACAATCAGTGCAGTGACGTGGGCGGGTAGCTCAGTTGGGAGAGCACAGCCCTTACAAGGCTGGGGTCACAGGTTCGAGCCCTGTTCCGCCTACCATTTCCCCCCCGTCGCTTTTAGTTGGCCGTCCCCTTTAAGTTCCAGCGTTGCCCTGTCCTCCCAAGTCTGTTATCTATCGAAGATTTACTCCATAATCCTAAACGGCATAGGCACAAACGTCACTATAAATATGGCAAGTGAGATTGCTGCCATCTTTTTCCTTGATGGCTCCAGTGGGATTTCATTGAAAATCACGGGCGGGTGTCTCAGGCCCAGCACAACCATCAGCGCCGCCCAGAACAGCCACCCATTCCAATACTCTATCCCCATTAGGGCCAGACACACTACCAACACCCTGGAAATCCATATGTTGCTCCCCCCGGCAAACGCATACATTATATGCCCACCGTCAAGTTGCCCTATCGGTATCAGATTCAGCGACGTGACAAAAAACCCAAGCCACCCGGCAAAGGCAACCGGACTTAACATCACATCATACCCCTGTGGAGGTGTGCCAACTATCAGCTTCGTAAGTAACGAAAACAACAGCGAATCCCCTAAAACCATCCCCATCTTATTATTTACTAAGCCAATCTCCGAATAAAACAGCCCCCCAACAACCGCCACAATAGAAATAATAAAACCCGCAATCGGCCCGGACGCCCCTATGTCCATCAGGGCGGTGCGCGTGTGAATCGGGGATTTCATCTTGATAAACGCCCCAAACGTGCCAATAGGTGACAGAGGGGCCGGAATAAAATACGGCAGCGTGGCCGCCGTGTGATGTCTTATTGACGAATAATAATGGGCCAACTCATGTACCATCAGAATCGTAAGCAGCGTTAACGCAAACGGCAGCCCCTCGTAAAACCTCCACGGCTCATCTAAGGGATTTATACCCTTTTGCAACACTCCGGCAAGCAGCGTAGTAAACAGGGTCGCAACAAATAAGATAACATGAAGTGGTGTGAGGCCCTTTGTCAGCGCACCATGGGGTGGTGCGACATCCTGCGTGTAGTGATGTATAGCTTCAATTTCGTCGGGGGTCTCATCTGCCATAACTAATTAATTTTAACACTAATCGTGCGGTATTGTTCAATAGCACGGTGTTATTTTTAAAAAATAATTTCCCCTCTGAGGTCATACTCTTCGGCGTCTGTTATCTGAATAGTAACAAAATCACCTGTGTTGAAATCCCCTGGGGTGTCCTCAATAAATACGCAGCCATCTATTTCCGGGGCATGGCAGTATAAGCGGGCAAGGGCAACACCGTCTTGTACCTCGTCAACTATCCCCCTGAATTTTCTTCCAATCAGCGCGCGGTTTTTCTCATATGATATTTCAGCCTGCAGGAACATTATCTCTTCTACCCGTTTGAGTGTGGTCTTCTTAGAGACTTTCTTTGGCATCTCAAATGCCGCGGTGCCCTGTTCATCCGAGTAGGCAAAGACGCCGAGCCTGTCAAATTTCACCTCTTCCACAAACGATAAGAGCCTCCTGAAATCCTTGGCGCTCTCACCGGGGAATCCCGCCATCAGCGTAGTCCTCAGACACACCCCCGGCAGTTGTGACCTTATTCTGTCAAATAATCCGAGATAATAGCCGCGCGACCCCGCCCGCCCCATCGCCCTTAATATGCCGTCTTCGGAGTGCTGAATAGGAATATCAAGATATTTCAATACCTTGTCGTTCCTTTTGATACAATCAATGAGGGTGTTGTCAACCGATGTGGGATATAAGTACATGAGACGAATCCAGAAATCCCCATCCAAAGAGGCGAGGGCGTCTATGAGTGCTACGAGGCTCTCCCCCGTGTCCATCCCATAAGAGGCCGAGTCCTGGGCCACCAGTATAAGCTCCTTTTTGTTTTCGTTCAGGTGAGTTCTGGCCTCTTCTATTACGCGGTCGGCGGCGGTGCTCTTAAAGCGCCCGCGAATTGAGGGTATGGCGCAAAAGCGGCAGCCACGGTTGCAGCCGTCGGCTATCTTCAGGTACGCGTATGGCGGGGAGGGTGGACTGATTTGTTGGTGCGTCCATGCGCGTGGCACTGCCGCGGTGGTCTTCACCTCTTTGCAATACGCAACTATGGCCGACTCTTGTCCCACACCGAAGATGGCGTCAATCTCCGGTATTTCCTTTACCAGCTCATCTTTATATCTCTGTGCGAGGCATCCAAAGACGAGGAGTTTTTTCCCGTTGGCCTTTAGCGCTGCGAGTTCCAGGATTTCGTTTATTGATTGCCGCCTTGCATCTTCGATAAACCCGCACGTGTTTACAAGTATGACATCAGAGTCCTCTGGCGTCTCTGTGTAAAGAAAACCCTCGGCGGCAAATAACCGCTCAAGGTGTTGAGAGTCGGCCTGATTCTTTGGGCAGCCAAGCGTGACTATTGATAATGTTGGTGATGACGTGTAAGGAGAGGCCTCTTTGGTCATTGGTTCGGCTGCTGTCTCACCAATATTTTTACCATCTGAGGTCTTGACATCTTTAAGCAAATCCGTTACACTAATAGTAGAAGCCCGTTGCCCCATATGTGGCGCGCTGCCAGAGATGGTATCGTCCATATGCGCTAAATAGGAGGTAGCGGGCTTTTCTATTTCTGTCAGGTTGTGGTCGTAAAATAGTTTGCCGTCATTGGTTTCTTTCACTGTCATTTTTACCCGATAAAGATGTTTGCCTACCTCTAAAGGAGCATAAAATATATGTATGTTTTTTATATTTGGGTCGTTATTCCTGTCTGGCCGTGTCTCACCTAAAACAGCATTTTCTATTAATTCAGGGATTGCTCTAATAGCCTTAACGTGGTTAAATATGGCTGATAGTTTACCGCTTAATACTTTATCTATCCCGTTGGCGGTTATGGCTATATCCCATCCCGTATCTTTGTTGACGAAATATTTTCCTACAATCTTGTTGTCTTTAACCCAATTCCTGACATCTCTGTCCGCCTCTTTAAGCCCTCCTCTAAACATCTTATCATCAAGCCTTGTTACTTTAACGTCTGGTTTTGACATATATGAGTTAAACGACGGCCTCATGCCGCGGTTTCGCGGGGTTTTTTCCTGTCTCTGAAACGAAAGATACAGAGCATTATATAGTAACTCAGGACACCGCTGATTAACGCGACAACTGTCGAACCCACAAAAAAGGGCAGCAGAAAGACATTTAGTTCATGCACCACATTTGAAAAAGTGATATGGCCAAAATCAAGCGCCAGCATACTCAAATCCATCCCAAGGAGCCTTATGCCAACCCATGTGCCAAACGTGTAGATAGGCACAATAGTCAACGGATTGGTAACATAGACGCCCGTAATCGTGGCAGGCTTGTTGAGCTTAAACGCCCATGCCGCAAATATGCCTAAAAATGTGTGTATCCCAAAAAGCGGCGACATCCCTATCATTGTCCCAACGCCAAAAGACGCCGCCATCTTTGACGGCGAATCGTGCTGGCCCATAAGGGAACTGAACATTCCCTTAAGTTTTAAAATGCTCATAGCCGCAGTCCATCAAGTCAACAGATTTGTTGTTTTTGCCGATTAAGACGAGCCGTTCGTCTGTTATGTCGCCGATATAGTGTGCCGTATCCACATTATCGGCAGAGGTAAACAGGTACTCATAGTCCTCGCCTCCGCACAGGGCGAAACTAAGCGGGTCTGTATTATCCAAAAAAGCCGCCGCGCTTAGCATCTGGTCAGACATTGGAATCTTGCTTTCGTATAACATTGTCCCGACGCCGCTGTCCTGACAAAGCCGTCGAATATCAAGCGCAAGGCCGTCGCTTATGTCCATCATGGCCGTAACCGCCGCACCGCCGAACCCCGGCCTTATGACCCTGGGCATCAGGTGTCGCTTGAGCAGTGGACTCATTATCTCCCACGGCATGGGTCTATCTGCGCGTTGCCCATGTTCAATCGCAACGGGGGCCATGATTTTTTTCAGCAGCTCAAGGCCGCAGGCAGAGTCTCCAAGCGGACCAGTGACATATATCTTATCACCGGCACGAGCGCCATTTCTTGATATAGGCGTGTCAGCACGGCCAAGCACTATGCCAGTTACCACAATCCCTGAGTGGCAGGAGGTAACGTCACCCCCGATAAGTACAGCGCCGTAGAGGTTTAACGCGTCCTTTACGCCAGACAAAAACTCCCTTGCAAAAGCGTCTGAGGTGCCGGGGGGAAACGATGTTGTCAGCAAAAACCAATCCGGTGTGCCGCCCATCGCGTATATGTCGCTTACGTTTACAGAGACCAGCTTAAATCCCACCTGATATGCCGTGGCAGAGGCCATGTCAAAGTGAACCCCTTCGCACATTGTATCGGCACTGATAAGCATATTCCCGCCGCCAACCCGCACGACGGCCGCGTCATCGCCGATGCCTATCGCAAGATCGTTTCTTAATGAACCCTTAGAGAACTCATCCCTTATATACCTGACAAGCGCAAGCTCCCCCACATGCTGCCGCCTTGCAGTGTCGCCTGAGAGAGAAGTCATTGCTTACCGTTTTCGGCCTTATCCTTTTTTCCCTTAGCGGTATCATTTATCAGCGCAATGCCCAGCACCTGGTCCATTGTCTCCACGAATATGAACTCCATGTCCTTTTTGATATATTTAGGGATATCCTCAAGGTCTTTTTCGTTTCTCTTGGGGACTATTATCTTCTTGATTCCCATGCGTTTAGCGGCGAGGGATTTCTCTTTCAGGCCGCCTATGGCAAGCACCGTACCGCGCAGGGTAACCTCTCCGGTCATGGCAATGTTCTTGTGGATTGGTTTTCCAGTCAGGGCGGAGGCGATGGCCGTTGTGAGCGTTATACCGGCAGACGGACCGTCTTTGGGGATGGCCCCGGCTGGGACGTGTATATGAACATCTTTTTTAGAGAATAAGTCGTCGCTGATGTCCAGCTCTTTTGCCCTTGAACGTACATAGGAAAGGGCTGCCTGAGCCGATTCCTTCATGATGTCGCCAAGCTGCCCCGTAATGGTCAGACTTCCCTTTCCCTTCATCGTAATGGCCTCCACATATATTATATCGCCACCGGCCTCAGTCCACGCCAGCCCTGTGGCCACGCCTACCTCGTCTCTTTTCATCTCCTCCTCAGGCAGAAAACGCGGCGGCCCCATGAACTTGTGCAGATTCTTATTCGATATGATAAACTTCTTTTTCTTTCCCTCTGCTATCTGCTTAGCTACCTTTCGGCACAGGGTTGCAATGGAGCGCTCAAGATTCCTCACCCCCGCCTCTCTTGTGTACTGGGCAATCAACATTAGAAGGGCTGGCCCTGAGATTTTCATTATATGTTTTCCAATACCATGCTCGCTAAACTGTTTGGGAATAAGATAGTTCCCCGCTATGCCAACCTTTTCCTCCGACGTGTAGCCGGAAAGGTGAATAAGCTCCATCCTGTCTCTGAGAGGACTTGGTATCGTGTCTGTGATATTGCCGGTCGTTATAAACATGACGTGCGTAAGGTCAAACGGCACACCCAGATAGTGGTCAACGAAGGAGTTGTTTTGCTCCGGGTCGAGCACCTCAAGCAGAGCCGATGAGGGGTCGCCCCTGAAATCAGTACCGATTTTATCCACTTCGTCAAGCATAAACACAGGGTTATTCATGCCGGCCTGCTTGATGCCCTGGATAATCCTACCGGGAAGCGCCCCGACATACGTGCGCCTGTGTCCTCTTATCTCGGCCTCGTCTCTTACGCCACCGAGGGAGATTCGCACGAACTCACGCCCCAGTGAGCGCGCTATGGACTTCCCAAGGGATGTCTTCCCTACGCCCGGCGGGCCAATAAAACACAGTATCGGGCCTTTCATTTTTGGATTTAGTTTCCTTACGCTGAGGTACTCCAGGATTCTCTCTTTAATTTTTTCAAGGTCGTAGTGGTCCTCGTTTAGGACTTTTTTCGCCACCTTTATGTTCAGATTATCCTTCGTGGATTTAGACCACGGCAGCTCCACAAGCCAGTCCAGATATGTGCGCACGGTGGCTGCCTCAGCGCTGTCGGGGTGCATCTTCTCAAGCCTCTTCAACTGCTTTTCGGCTTCTGTCAAAACCTTCTCAGGCATCTTGGCTTCGAGGATTTTCTTTTTGAATTCCCTGATTTCCTCCATCTTTTCGTCTATATCGCCGAGTTCTTTTTGTATAGCCTTGAGCTGCTCTCTAAGAAAATACTCGCGCTGTGTCTTGTCTATCTCTCCTCTGGCCTCGGTCTGGATTTTCTGCTGCACGATAAGCAGCTCTATTTCGCGGTTCAGCACTTCGCTGACCTTTTTTAGTCTTTCCACCGGGTCATCTATTTCGAGGATGCGCTGGGCCTGGTCGGTCTTAAGCCCAATGTTGGAGGCAACAAGGTCGCCCAGCCTGCCCGGGTCGTCGAGGTTCTCTATGACTATCATAATGTCCGGTAGGATGGTCTTTCCCAGGGACAGCGTCTTGTCAATCTGTTCTTTGACGTTTCGTATCAGGGCCTCTATTTCAAGTGTGATGACCTCAGGTTTGCGTTCCTCAATCTTTTCAATACTGGCCACATAGATGCCGTCCTTTTCCGTTATATTAAGACATCTGGCCTTGGCAAGCCCCTGAACAAGGATTTTCACCCGCCCATCCGGCAGTTTGAGCATTCTCATTATCAACCCAACCGTGCCGACGCTGAAGAGGTCGTCTGTCTCAGGATTTTCTATGTTTAAATCCTTCTGTGTCAGCAGCATTATCATCCTGTTAGTATTTAAAGAATAATCTATGGCGCTGATGGACTTCTCCCTGCCTACAAACAGGGGGAGTATCATATATGGAAATACCACAATGTCACGCACTGGCAGTATTGGCAGTGTGTCCGGTACCTCTATCTCTTTTTCATCTTTTTTGTCGTCTTGCCCCATTGTCACTCCTTTATAACTCTGATTTGGAAAACTCTGTCCTTTATCTTTGGGAATTTCAGTGTGATAACACCGTCCTTATAAACCGCCGCCGCTGACGATGTATTTACCCTTATCGGCAGTTTTATCATCCGCCTGAAGGTCTCGTGAGTCCTTTCCATACAAAGGAAACGGCAATTATCTGTTGACAACTTGCTCCTTATACCCTCAATCACAACTATGTCGTCATATACCTTCAACGACATGTCATCAATATCCACGCCGGGCAGGTCTATCTCAAAGACCAGCGCGTCGGCGGTCTCATAAATATCCATAGGCGGAAGCGGTATGGCGGTCTCAGCCGCACAAAATATCCTTTCCTCTTGTCTATTTTTCAAGCTGTTTCCTCATCATACACTAAGTTATACTTCAACTATCCCGACAGTCATCTCAACCCTGTCCTTAGGGTTGTCGCGCACATCCCTGGGTACAGAGACAATCTTATCAACGACATCCAGGCCCTCGACTACCTCTCCGAACACCGTATATTGCCCGTCAAGAAACGGGGAATCGGCAACGCAGATAAAAAACTGCGAACCGGCTGAATCCGGGTGCTGCGCCCTTGCCATTGAAAGAATACCGCGCTTGTGCGATATAGGGCTGAATTCGGCCTTTACCGTGTGGCCAGGGCCGCCCATGCCGTGGTTTGATTTGTCGTGGTCTTTTGTGTTGGGGTCGCCGCCCTGAATCATGAACCCAGGGATAACGCGGTGGAAGGTCGTGCCGTCATAAAAACCCTTCTTTGCCAGTTCAATGAAATTATTGACATGGTTTGGCGCAGTCTCAGGATAAAATTTCAGACTAATCCTGCCAAAGCCCGTCTCTATTACCGCGTGTTCTTCTGCCATTTCTACTATCTCCTTTTTAGTTGCGGTTGTGAAAAAATATTATCCGAACGAAATAAACAGCATGTTAACCGGCAGCCCTCATGTTCCCGCTCTCTACACCGCCGCCGACTATTTATAAGTGTAGTAAAAATACCTTAACGGCGTCAACATCTTTTTTCTTTGCAGTTAATACGGCGGGTATTCACAGATGACAAAAAACCCTGATAAGATTTGACAACATTGTATCAACTATGTTATCCTCGCTAAGAAGATATCGGCACATAACCCGTAAATTCCGCGCGCCCGTATATCCTGCGCGTATGTGTAGTAACTATGGAGGCCTTAGATTTTAGAATTAACCCGCGTGATTGGCGGCAGCATGGACGTCGTATTTTTTGTCTATGGGTTGTCTTTTATCGTGATGGGGCTTGCTATCGCGTTAAAGCCGAAAGAGGGCAGCGCGTTTAAGTGGACGGGGACACTTTGGCTGCTGGCAGGCTTTGGTTTACTCCACGGGGTGAACGAATGGCTGGATATGTGGGTTATCATTAAGGGCACTGATAAGACGTTAGATCTTATACGATGGTTTTGTCTGGTCGGTTCATATGTCTTTTTATTTGAATTCGGAAGGAGGCTCGTCAGGGTTTCAGTTGTGGATTCTCCCTCCTGTCAGTTGATGGCTGCCAGATACATGGGCTGGTGGTTGACCGCAGGGGCTGTGGGCTTAGTCCTTTTCATCCGCATAGTATTTCAAAACATATTAAACCTTGACAGCGCCGCCGCAAGATATCTCCTTGGATTTATAGGGTCGCTGATGACGGCATATGGTTTTTATTCATACTACCGGTGTGATAAGAATATGTTGTCAAAAATAAATGTAAAAAAATATTTTTTTATAACGAGTGCGGCCTTTTTTGTGTATGGTATTTTGGGGGGATTGGTCGTTAACAGGGGGGCTTTCTTCCCCGCTAACATTCTCAACTCCGATTCGTTTTTGAAAGCAGTGGGGATTCCCGTTCAGGCATTGCGGGCAGGCATTGCTATGGTAATTGCCTTTTCCATGATAAATATTTTAAAGATATTTAATTGGGAAGTCACAAACAGGCAAAAAGAAAACTATCTAAGGCTACGGTGTTCGGAAGAAAAATACAGAACCCTCATAGAAACTATCCCCGACATCGTATATATGATTGACAAGGATGGAGTTTTTGTGCTTGTCAATAACGCTGTCCGAGCGCTTGGATATGAGCCAGGTGAACTTATAGGCCAGCATTTCAGCAAAATACTATCTCCAGAGGATGTTGAGTCCGTAAGCCGCAGCATCGCCTTGTCACAGCAAGTGGACAAGACCGGCGTACCGAAGTTTTTCGATGAAAGAAGGACGGGCACAAGAGGCACATTCGGATTGGAAGTCCATATAATAAAAAAGAAACATGAGGGCAGTTCTGCTAGCCCTGATGTAGTAGTCGGAGAGGTAATAATTGGAGAGGTAAACAGCAGCGGTGTCTATGAAATCAATGCGGCATCACTGGAGAAAGAGTTTACCGGAACTCTTGGGCTGATAAAGACAAGGGTTGCCGGTGGTTCGACTGGTGTCATAAGGGATATCACGGTGCGCAAACGGGAAATGGATCAATTAAGGAAATCCGAACAGATGATGGAGGCAGTTGCACAAAACCTCCAGGATATGGTAAATGAGGAGATAAGGAGCAAGTTAAAAAGAGAGCATATCCTCGTTCAACAGTCCAAACTGGCAACTCTGGGGGAGATGATAGCCGTTATAGCCCATCAGTGGAAGCAGCCTTTAAATGTCATTGGTTTAATCATCCAGGACTTGGAAGACGCCTTTGGATATGAAGGCCTGGACGCGGAATATTTACAAAATGCGGTTAAAAACGTATTTGAACAAATAGATTTTATGACAAGGACTGTTGACGATTTCAGGAATTTCTTAAGACCCTCAAAAGAAAAAGTCAGGTTTTGCATAAAAAAAGAGATAGAAGAGATATTATTTATGAATGAAACTTTGTTAAAAAGAAACGATATTATCGTCCTATTCGATAAGGAGAATTTGCCTGATTTTTGTGAAATAACAGGTTATCCGAATGAATTCAAACACGTAATATTGAACTTAATAAACAACGCGAGGGATGCAATATTGTCTTTGGGCAAAGGGAGGCTCCCTGATGAGGTGGTGGAGGGAAGAATATCCATAGGCATCACAAAGAAAGACAATACTCTAACGATAACGATAAGCGACAACGGCGGGGGTATTCCACCTGAGGCAATGGAAAAGATATTCGATCCTTATTTCACGACGAAGCCAGAACAGGAAGGCACCGGCATAGGATTATACATGTCCAGGACAATAATCGAAAGCAGGATGGGCGGCAAGTTGACTGTCAGAAATATTGACGGCGGTGCCGAGCTTCGCATAGAGCTGCCGGCAGGGTAAAATATAATATCAGCGCAACAATTCCTTGAATTTCTCTACGGTTAGGTCGGCATCCCTAATGATGCTTGATAAAGTTTTTGGATTCAGGATTTTTCCTGAATGATAAGGGACGGTTGTCCGCCTGCCTTCCTTATTCTTATATATCTTGTGGCTTCCGCTTTGTCGTGAAAAGATAAATCCAACCCTTTCCAATACTTTGATTGTATCGGCAGCAGTCACTCTTGGAAGTTTTTCGCTCACACTGCGACTTCCATCAGGGTAAGACTTACGGAATCAGGCTGTGGAATCTCTTCCCCGTTTTCCATTCTGTCTTCTATGTGAAGAGCAATTGCATCTTTGATATTTGCCATAACCTCTTCATAAGTATCACCCTGTGTGTAGCACCCCTGGAGTTCGGGACAGAAAGCAAAATAGCCTTCGACATTTTTTTCGGTTATCACTGAAAATTTATATATACTCATCTGACGACCTCCTGACAGTTTAAGGATTAAAGACGAAGGGGGGTAACCCCCCTTCACCCGTATTTTTGCCAACGTTTTGTCTATTGCGTTTAGGCTGCCGCCCGTTGGCGGCTTCTGTATTGCAGCCATGAGTTTCTCACTCACTCTTTCTGTGTTTTTTAAATATCCCCATCCCTCTTCTGAAGAGGGTGTGTTTTTTTGCCGCATCTGTCCTGCTGGTTTTCGTCATATATTTCTTTTCACGCCATACGCAGATATTATTGGCAATCTCCTCATCAAGGGCGATGTTAGACCCCTCGCATTCTATGACGAACGATGGATATGTCTGGTGTAGTTTTATGTTTACGCCTGGCCTTATCTGGAGGCCGTTTAATCTGTGAAGCTCATGGTCCTTCCTGCAGTTGACATACGCCACACGCGCAGCCTGTCCTATCTCCATTTCGGTCAGGTGGATGACAGAGCTTTCTATCGTCGTAGCGGCACTGTCGCAGCACTCCCCCGGAGGAATCGGCAGCCCCTGCGGACTTTCCTTAGGATGTCCCAACATAGTGCAGATGCTATCCACAAGGGCAGGCGTAACCATATGCTCAAACTCGCACGCGCCCTCTTCAATATTCTTGGTCATTCCCATTACGTCAAAGAGCAGCCTTTCGGCAAGCCTGTGGGCGCGGATTATGCGTCTGGCGCGCTCCTCTCCCTTTATTGTCAGCGCTACGGTATTGTCGTCATCAGAAACTGACGCCAGGCTGCCAGCCAGACATTCATTGACAATCTGTATATTAAAATTAGCCCCTATTTCAGCCTCTAATTCGGCCATAGAATCCTTCCCGTCCTCCTTCATATACCATAAGGCCTCAAGATACTCGTCCAACTCCATTGAGTCTTTCATTTCAACTGACCTCCAATTATCCACACCCCTAAGGGTGGTATGTAAATTAGAAAAATATAAGTAAAACCCTGTTCAAAACCCCGGCTATTATCACTGATGTGACCGTCATGACAGATACCATGAACACAGTGGACTTCCATCCCTGGTGTTTTACTATTATCCCTATGTGGGCAAGGCACGGCACAAACATCGTGGTCAGGACTACTGCGACGATGCTCTGAACGTAATTCAAATGTCCATTTTCAGACATTTTTATTATCACGCTGGCAGCGGCCTCCCTCCGTGCGATTACCAGAATAAGGGCGTCAACCATCTCGCTGGGCAGCCCCAGAAATCCCTCAACTACTGGTTGAAGAAATACCTTCATAAGTCTTAAAAAACCTGTCTTATCCAGTGTAAACATGGCAATGGAGGCATACATAAACGCTGGCAGCGCCTCCTCCAAAAACCAGTACAGCCGGTAGTAGGTCTTCTTTACAACGGCCTTCAGATTCGGCATTCTTATAGCGGGCAACGCCTGTATAAAACAGTCCTTGTCGTCATCCTTGATAATCTTATTCAGGATAAGGCCGGTTACCGCCTCTATGGCGGCAAGCACGGAGAAGGCTATAATGAAGGCCGACATTCCAACCCTGCCCAAAAGACCCATATTAAGCCCAATCTGCGGGGCGCAGGGTAGGGCAAACGCGATGAGGAAGATGGTTATATACCTCTCCTTAGGTGAGGTCAGAGTTTTGGCCGTTAGTGTGGCCATTGTCTTACACCCAAACCCCAGCACCATAGGCATAATGGACGCCCCGCTCAGGCCAATCTTATCAAAGACGCGCTTAGATAACACACTCAGATTGGGAATATATCCCACATCCTCCAGTATATTGTAGAGGATGAAATATACCGAAAGTATAGGCAGCACGGTCAACAATGCCCCGGCCACGCCAAGCGTAAACACCCCGTAGGGGCCTATAAAGAAATCCTTCCAAAATGGATACGTAACCAGCGAATCTATACGTGCCTGCACCGGCAGCCACAGCAGCTTTTCCATCCAGTCAGATATCCAGTTGGCCACGTTTACAACAAGAAAATATGTGATAACTATAATGCCCATAAGAATAGGGACGCCGAACACGACCGACCGGCACATGCGGGCAATAGTCTCTGATACCCTGCCAGAAAATGCCACCTGTCTTTTGATGATTTTATCTGTAACCTCGTCAACCCATTGTGCCCGCTTATGATTTATCGTCCTCGCAAGATTCCCCTTAAAATACTCCTGAACGTCATCAACCGCGTCGTGTATCTTCTGGAGCTGGCCTTCGGAGACATTGTCTATCAGGTAATTATCGAGGAAAGGGTCGTTAAGCAGCGCTAAAATAGCGGTTTTTTGTTTATATGGAAGCGCCTTAGGAAGGAGTGCCTCCACAGTGGATATGCCCCTTGCCATAATATCCCCGTAGTGAATTGCAAGCCTTCCCACTCGTGCCCTTTGAATCGCGTTTTTGAGCCTGTTCGTACCGATTCCTTTTATGGCTATGGACTCAACCACAGGGACGCCGGTGATTTGAGACAGCGTGTCAGAGTCTATCCACATACCCTTTTTTGAGGTCTCGTCTATGGCGTTTATTGATATTACCATAGGGATTTGGAGTTCTATCAAATCGGCGGCCAAGGCCAGTGATTGTTTAATCAGGTTGGCGTCTATACATAAAAGTAACACATCAGGTTTTTCCTTAAATATCAAGTCCCGCACTACAAGTTCGTCCTCCGAATGGATGAACAGGCAGTAAAGTCCGGGCGTGTCATAGACCTCGTATCGCTCCTCGCCCATGCGGAATTGCCCCTGTTTGACGCATATGGTAGATAAGGGGTAGTTGGCGACGATAGAGTATTCCCCTGTGAGATTGTTAAATATCTGGCTCTTGCCGCTGTTTGGAAGGCCGGTGACTATTACTTTTTTAGGGGGTGTGCGAGCCGGTAGTGAGTGGCCGGAGGCCGGGGCCTCCATAGCGGCAGCCGGTTTTACAGTCTCGTTCGTATCTTTTTTTTGCTTAAACACCATATCCACCGCCAGAAAAGCCTTTATTTTTAAATATTATACTTGACAACTCAGACAAAATAACATTAATATTCATGGCACGTTAAAATAACATAATATCTAACTAAATGCAAACCGGGCTTTCGGGCTTTATAGAGATTTGAAGTGAAAAAGGAGGATGAAATGGCAGAGGCAAGCGAGTATCAAAAGGAGATTGAAAAATTAAAACAGAGGCTTACCGAGATTGAATTACCAGCGGCGGATGGGATAGCGGCCCCCGGCGCGAACAGGCCGTCTGACGCGGCGAGGGTTGAGGCTCCAGGCATACAACCCCAGCCCACCCATGCACAGCCGTCAGGCTCAGACATCTCAGACCAGAAGATAGCATCGGCCATAAGGACAGCCCAAAAACCCATCGTTTCACAGGAAAGGGAAGTCGGCTCTGAACCTGAAAGTCCGTGGGGTCCGGTAGGGCTTGACGTCGGCACAAGCAATATTGTCATGGCTCAGAACAAGGGCAACAAAATACAAATGATTAAACAACTCAACGCCTTTTTCACTATCCCCCAATCCAAATTCACCAAACAGATACTCACACAAAACAATGTCATGTTTTTCGAGCATAATAAACGCTACTACATAATCGGTTACTCCGCCGAGGGCTTCGCCAATATGTTTAACTCCAACACGAGGAAGTCAATGGAAAAAGGTCTTCTAAGCCCACGTGAGGACGAGGCCGTTATTGTCATACAGTCTATTATCAACACCCTGATTCAGAAACCTAAGAAGTTCGGTGAGATAATATGTTTCAGCGTCCCCGGTCAGCCCATAGAGAGGGAAGTCATCATTACCGGGCACGAATCAATCATAAAGATGTATCTGGAGACACTTGGCTACATGCCTGTCTCAATAAACGAGGGCCTCGCCGTGGTAATGTCAGATCTGTCGGAGGATAACTTCACGGGCATAGGTATAAGCATGGGCGGTGGCATGTGTAACGTCTGTCTTTCGTACTTGTCGGTGCCGGTGGTAACGTATAGTATTCAAAAGGGCGGCGATTATATTGATGAAATGACAAGCCTTGAAGTAGGAGAACCCGCCACTAAAATAAAGGTTGTTAAAGAGGAATCCTTAGACCTCTCAGTCATGCCTAAAAACAAACTGGAGCTGTCCATGCACCTCTATTACAACGACCTTATCAACCACCTCGTAAGGAGTATTCAGGACGTTATAACGTCGTCTGACCATATACCAAAGATTACCGAACCGATCCCGATAGTGTTAAGCGGCGGTACGTCCATGCCCAAGGGATGTAAGGAAAAATTTGAAAAGGCACTCAATGCTATCAGGCTGCCGATTGAGATATCCTCGGTCAGGGTTGCAAGGGAACCTCTTAACGCCACAGCCAAAGGGGCGTTGGTAATGGCCATGGCAGAGTCCCGTTAACATAGAGCCATCAGCGATAATATGTCTCTTAAGGTAATCATCTTTTCAGCCGATACCGTTAGGGGAAGTATGATACAAAAGGCTCTACAGAAATGGGTTGAAGTCCCCGCTGATGAGACGATTGGCAGTGTGCAGTCGGGCGATTCGCCGCACGGCGGCACGAGTTATAGCGTAGGGCAGTCTGGGGAGGATGTGCCTGCTCTGCTGCTGCTTAAGAACTTACTCTATGCGGCAGAGGCCATTGCAAGGGATAAACCAGCGGTCGTGGTATTGGACACTAAGGGGTTTTATCCCGGAGAGCTGGAGAAGTTCAGAAATTGCTGCGCGCAGTTGTTTGCACAGGCAGCGCCTTTTAAAGTATTGGCTATAGGAAACTCAGAACATAAGGATTTGGCGATTTTAAAAGATGTGGTAAGCGATTGGTGCATGGATACCCCGATTGACCCCGTGCTGATAGTGTCGAAGGTTAAAATGCTCCTCACCGCCGACAATGAAATCGGTATCAACGATGGCAGACCATCTGAGGCCGATGACCTATTGGACAATCTCATAGGATTTCTCCATATAAAGTGATGGATTTCTTTTTTAAAGTATATTTTATGGATAGGAGCGTGTGACATGCCTCAGAAGATCATTGCCATTGTAGGCCCGAAAGGAGGCATTGGCAAGAGCACCATATCGGCCAATCTCGCCATCGCCATCGCCGCCACGGGTAAGAAAACGATTGCCGTTGACCTCGACCTTGGCGGGGCAAACCTGCATGTTATACTTGGGGTAAGGAGTTACGAGTATTCGCTTGACGATTTTGTCCTTAAACATATAAAAACCCTTGATAAGGCGCTCATCGAAACAAATATTCCAAATCTGAAACTCATCTGTGGCGGCTCTAAGATTCCTGATATAGCCAATATGCCATTCCAGCAGAAGGTCAAGCTTATTGGGCACATTTCAAAACTTAACTGCGACGTTGTGATTCTCGATTTAGCGGCGGGTTCGGCCTTTAATGTGGTGGATTTCCTGTTCATAGCTCAGGTCGGGCTTTTGGTGACCTCACCTGAGGTAACATCTCTGATGAAGGCATACGGGTTTATTAAGACGGCGATATTCAGGCTGTTGACATTTCATTTTAAGCAAAGGCATACAGAGCTTTTCATGGAACTCCTTGAGAAGGCAAAGGATGTGGATGCCAATCCAGCTTTAAACACAATAGAAAAATTTCTCAAAGAGGCCGAAAAAATAGACGCCGAACTTGTGGAATCGGCCCGTAAGAAGATCGCCCGCTTCACGCCCAGTTTTGTAATCAATATGGTTCAATCCGCGCGTGATATAAACACGGGCATGGTAATTCAAAATCTCGTAAAGCAATACACGAACCTAAACGCGAGGGTTATGATAACTCTGCCAAGTGACGAGGCCGTTAAGCGCGCACTATTCAAGACAAAACCTGTCTTACTTAGTGAGCCGATGTCGCCGTTTTCAATTGCCATCAAAGAACTCGCGTATAAGTGCATGAACACGGGTTAACCCCGTGGGCTTGGAAATTAAATAACTGGATTAAAAGGAGGGGCATATGCCGGAAAACACTAATCGCAGGTATAAGTTCAACTGGGAGTTGCTGGGAGATTTAGAAGTGGGACGTCCCAATCTTGGCCATCAGATGCGGGTAGAGGTCTATCGCCTGATGCAGTTCAGTTTCAGGGATATTATTGAGGCGCGTTATGGCTCTGACGAGGCCGACCGGATATTTTACGAGGCCGGTTTTCTGGCAGGCAAGGAGTTCTACGACAATCTCATAGGGCAACAGGAAGACCTCAATAGTTTCGTCAAGAAACTTCAGACCGTGCTGAAAGATATGGGTGTAGGGATACTTCGCGTGGAAGAGGCGGACATTGACAAAGGCCACCTGACAATGACCGTGTCGGAGGACCTGGACTGCTCAGGGCTGCCTGATACCGGCAACGAGCTTTGCACCTATGACGAGGGTTTTATTGCCGCCCTTCTTAATAGCTATACTGGTAAGTCGTTCACGGTGAAAGAGGTTGACTGCTGGTGTACGGGTGACCGCACCTGCCGCTTTACCGCTGACACTGACGGGGCCTGATGGACGAGCGCACCGCCGCCATACTTGAGCAGCTTGCCAAAGGACGCCTCCCCGCAATCCCCCCGGATGTGGAGTATGCGGAGCAGCTTTCACGGCTCACCGGGTATCTGGATGCGATACGGGGCTTCGCGCTTGCCCTTGGTAACGGCGACCTCAGCAAATCAATAGAACGATGCGGGGTAGGGCCGGTTGCCGGCAGCCTGAAGACGCTCCATGCCAGCCTGAAACACCTGACATGGCAGACTAAGCAAATCTCGGTCGGCGATTTCTCCCAGAGGGTTGATTTTATGGGGGAATTCGCATCGGCCTTTAACAGCATGGTTGAAGGCCTTGACGAATCCCGAACTGAGCTTGAGGAGGCTTACTACCAGTTGAATGACCACATGATGGAGCTTCAGCGCATGTCGGCGGAGCTTAAGGAGAGTGAGGAGCGTTTCAGGCTGATTGCCGAGAGTGTCAGCGATGTCATCTGGACGCTTGATGCCTCAATGGGTAGGTTTACGTATGTAAGCCCGTCAATTGCGGCTCTTCGTGGATATACCGTCGAAGAGGCCATTAGTGAGACCTTCTCACAGGCCCTGACACCTGAGTCTTATGTCTATGTTCGGGATATCCTGATGCAAAAACTTGCTCAATATAGGGAATCAGGGGATATGGAATGTTTTTCGGAGAGGATTGAGGTAGAGCAAAAATGCAAGGACGGCAGGATAATCCCAGTTGAGGTAGTCATTTCAGCCATAACCACCGCAGACGGGCAAATCAAGGAATTTGTAGGAATATCGAGGGATATTACAGAGCGTAAAAGGGAGGAAGAAAAGCTGAAATACAGCAGCACGCACGACGCCATGACAGGGCTTTACAACCGCGCCTTCTTTGATGCCGAATTGGGACGTATAGCCCATGGCCCATTGTTTCCAGTTAGCTTTATAGTGGCAGATTTGGACGGCCTGAAGCGGGTGAATGACACAATCGGCCATAATGAAGGGGATCAGCTTATCAGGGGGGCGTCCGATGTGCTTAAGATGGCGTTTCGTGGAAGTGATATAGTAGCGCGCACGGGCGGCGATGAGTTCCTGATTATTCTCAGCATGACTGATGCGGAATTAGCCGATAAATCAATAGAGCGTATAAGGAAATATCAGGAGCAGTATAACCTCAATAGTGGCAATCTGCCGGTGTCCATATCACTTGGTGCGGCAACTGCCCATAGCGCTGAAGAAATTGATCCGGCCATAAAGGAGGCCGACAAGCGCATGTACGAGGACAAGGTATCCCGCAAACAACAGCGCATCGGGTGAGAAAGCAGTTAATGCCTTGAAATAGTAAGATTTCATTGATGGCTCTGCCTGATATGTGCTACAATAGCCGATGAATTTTATCAGGCGTACAGGCTTAGGAAGTTTTAAACTTGTACTGATTTCTTTTGTAATGGCCATGATAGCTGCCGGGTCTGTCGGGCTGTGGTTGACGGCGAAGTGGACGAAGAATAAAACCATAGAAGGTGTTCAAAATCAAGCCCGCCAACAACTTGAACTCTACAGTATATATCTTACAAGCAAGATTTCTGGCTTTTCAGCGTATCCCATAGTTTTGGCTGAAAACTCCTTAATTATCAGTTTCTGCGACAATCCGGTAAATACGGGGGAGGTTAATGCTTACCTCTCGCAATTCAATGCCTCAGTTAGTGCGTCTGCCTCGTACATACTCAATAAAGAGGGCGTTGCTATCGCGTCGAGCGACTGGGACTCCCAGGATTCGTATATGCACAAAAACTATGCCGTCAGACCTTATTATAAAAGGGCGATACATGGACTTCCGGCAGGATACGTTGGAACTGAGGGTACATCAGGAGAAACGGGCTATTACGCATCCTATCCGATTAGAAAAGACGGCGAGATAATAGGGGTTGCCGTGGTTAAAAATAAACTTGACAGCTTAAAGCTCGGCACACAGGAAGTCATGGGCACACTTGTCGTTGCCGATGAAAACGATGTAATTTTCGCGTCGAACGACGATATGTTTACCTTTTATACTATGCGAAGGCTCCCTGAAGGGGTGTTATCCGAAATCAAAGAAAGTAAACAATATGAGGGCAATGACCTGGTGCCGCTTCCGGTTAAGAGCAGTACCATGTACAAGGGTGCCGTAATAATAACCCTAAGCCCCCCTCTTGCTCAACAGCATGAGGTCAAATACGTTATGGAAACGCTTCACACCCAGGAAAATAGCTGGAATGTGTATCTGCTTTCGGAAATTGAGGAATTAAACAAAAAAATATTTATAAACCTGGCGATTGCCTTTTCAATTATAGTCGGTATGATTATTATAGTCGTACT
Source organism: Nitrospirota bacterium (assembly GCA_015233685.1). GTDB lineage: Bacteria > Nitrospirota > Thermodesulfovibrionia > Thermodesulfovibrionales > Magnetobacteriaceae > Magnetominusculus > Magnetominusculus dajiuhuensis. Next base: position 27,501 of record JADFXF010000020.1, read on the forward strand.
GCTGCTTCGTGTAAGATTCAGGAAAATGAAGGAAAAATTTATTAAAAATCAGAGAGAACTTGAGCTAAAGGTAGAAGAGCGAACCCATGAAATACGGGAAATCAACGAAACCCTTCTCGAATCCCGAACTGAGCTTGAGGCAGCATACTCGCGCATGAATGAGGACATGATTGAGCTTCAGCGCATATCATCAGAACTCAGGGAGAGTGCCGAGCGTTTCCGGTTGATTGCCGAGAGTGTCAGCGACGTTATATGGACACTTGACTCCTCAATGGACAATTTTACATATGTAAGCCCATCAATTGCCGCCCTGCGGGGATTCACTGTTGAGGAGGCAGTCCGCGAGACCTTAGCGGATGCCCTGACGCCGGAGTCTTATGCCTATGTGCGGGAGACCCTGACGCAAAAACTTGCCTGTTTCAGGGAATCAGGGGATATTGGCTGCTTTTCGGAGAGGTTTGAGGTAGAGCAAAAGTGCAAGGGCGGCAAGATAATCCCCGTTGAGGTAGTAATATCTGTCATTACCGGGGAGGATGGCAATGTCAAGGAATTCGTAGGAATATCGAGGGACATTACAGAACGTAAGAGGGAAGAAGAAAAGCTGAAATACAGCAGCACGCACGACGCCATGACAGGACTTTATAACCGTGCCTATTTTGACGCTGAACTGCAGCGCATCGCCAGGGGCCGGGTGTTTCCGGTCAGCTTTGTAGTGGCGGATTTGGACGGCCTGAAGCGTGTCAACGACTCAAGCGGGCATGATGCGGGAGACCAGCTCATCAGAGGGGCGTCCGATGTGCTTAAAATGGCATTTCGTGGAAGCGACGTAGTTGCGCGCACGGGAGGCGATGAATTCCTGCTTATTCTAAGCATGACTGACGAGGAATTAGCCGCTAAATCAGTAGAGCGTATAAGGACATATCAGGAGCAGTATAACCGCAATAGCGGCAATCTGCCGGTGTCCATATCACTTGGCGCGGCAACCGCCCACAGCGCCGAAGAAATTGAACCAGCCATAAAGGAGGCCGACAAGCGCATGTACGAGGACAAGGTATCCCGCAAACAGCAGCGCGTCGGGTAAGGAGTGAGGCTCCCCGCCGCAAGCGGCGGGGATAAAAATCCAGGAGATTTAAAACACCTCTGCTATTGCATCCAGGGAATCCCTAAATCATGCACTACACTGCCATCCCAGTAATACATCTCTCCGTCACCCCCAGCCATTATAAAACTACCACCCACCAGCCATTGTACATACATTCTGCCATATATACCATCTGACCATACCACGTCTTCGAATTTTGCCCCGTACGTGGTATTATAAACAGCGGTTATCCACTTCCTTGCCATAGCAGAAACTTTCCAATAATCCATTAAGACCCAACTGCCAGTAAGGATATTATTATATACCTTACCGTCTGAATACGCTAAAAAAGAATACCTGCAATCAGTACCACAATAAGTCTGTACCGTGTAGTATAAGCCTCCTGAATCTGATCCCGTTGTAATACTATTTCTAATACTAATATGCAATAATACACTTATCAAGAAGGAGGTAAGTGTATGGCAAGACGATCAGGAGGTAGGGAGCAATTGGAGCAGGCAAAAAAGGTACTGTCAAAGGCACGTACTGTAGGAGAGTTGAAGCAAGCGCAAGCAGTGATATTGCCA
>JADFXF010000021.1:0-18863 GCA_015233685.1 Nitrospirota bacterium
CGTCAAATTCGTGAGATAGAATCAAACACCGGCACACATATACCGATAATAGCCCTCACCGCAAGTGTTACTTCTGATGAGCGCAAAATATATATCAGCAAAAGTGTTGATGAGGTGGCCGCAAAGCCAATTGATTTTAAGGAGTTGTTTAACACTATGGAGAGATTAACCCCTGAACACACAGGGCAGACAACCAGTATGGATTTAAAGACAGCGCCGAGCGTTGAGCCAGTGCGGCAGTCCCCTGTCATAGACTCACAGAAGGCAATGGACATGTGGGGGGATTGGAACGTCTATACTGAGGCGTTGACGGGTTTTATGGAGAAATATAAGGACGCGGCACAGACGATTGCTTCATGTCTGGATAATGGGGACATTGGCGCGGCAAAGGGTATATCGCATTCGATCAGGGGTCTTTCCGGAAATCTCTCAATGGTGGAGGTTTATGATATTGCTTCAAAGATTGACAATCTGCTTAAAGGCGGAGATACAGACGGTTCGAGGGCGTTGCTAAACGATTTGGCCAAGGCGATAAATGGCGTGGCAGCTTACATAGAGGGCATGGAAGTAAAAAACATTAACCCCGACCATGAAATACAGGAATTAAGCAAAGATGAACTAAGAGATATTTTCACAAAAATACTGACCGCATACAATCAATACAACCCTGACGCCGTAGAGCCGCTGCTTAAAGAGTTAAAAGGGTGTCTGCGCGGGGAGCAATTAGCCGCGATAGAAAAAGGCATTGCTGAGCTTGATTTTAACAGGGCTAAGGAAGAGACGCTCAGGCTGATGATGACCCTGGAGATAGATTACTCTACTACGTAGTTTACCCTGTTATTTCAATATCCACCTGTTGATTAGAGTTGCCCGCAAAAAGAAAAAGAAAAAAAACTGACGGATATAGTAAAATAACGCGCGACCCCTCTTTATGTTAGTTGTGGCAATAGTATAATATAGACAGGCTGGAGAAGATACATAATGATAGACACGATAAAATGGGTAGATGGTTTCGGGGCTGAGGCGGCAAAGGTCATGATACTTGACCAAAGGCTTCTGCCCCACGCGGTGTCGTACGTAGAGTGTACGGATTACCGGCAGGTGGTGGATTGTATCAAGACGCTTGCCATAAGGGGTGCCCCTGCCATAGGGATTGCGGCGGCTATGGGAATAGCCCTTGCGGCAAACGCCATAGAAGCGGCAGGCGTAGAGGAATTTACGACAAAGCTAAGGCCGACAATTGACGACTTCCTTAACAGCAGGCCCACAGCCGTAAATATCCAATGGGCGGCAGAGAGGATAGGTCGGCTTATTCAGGACAATGATAACCTGCCAATAAGCGCCATTAAAGACAAGATAGCAAAAGAGGGCGTTGTTATTCTCAACGAAGACATAGAGATAAACAAGGCCATAGGGCGCGTAGGAGCCGAATTTATAAAAGACGGCGCCAGAGTCCTGACGCACTGTAACGCAGGGGCGCTGGCAACTGGTGGTTATGGCACGGCAACCGCCCCTATACGCATGGCCATAGAGCAGGGCAAACGGGTTTCAGTCATAGCCGACGAGACAAGGCCGGTGCTTCAGGGTGCGCGCCTTACGGCGTGGGAGCTGATGCAGGACAAAATACCCGTCACACTGATACCTGATAACACCGCCGGAGAGCTTATGAGAAGGGGCGAGATAGACCTCTGCATCGTTGGCACGGACAGGACGGTGAGAAACGGCGATGTTGCCAATAAGATTGGGACTTATACTGTGGCGGTACTGGCAAAGGAACACGGCATACCGTTTTATGTGGCGGCGCCGCTGAGCAGCATAGATTTTTCCCTTTTATCAGGCAGCGAGATTCCCATAGAGACACGTCCGGACGATGAGGTGACAAATGTCTTTGGCCGATGCGAGATTGCCCCTGAGGGTGTAGCCGTCAGAAACATAGCCTTTGACGTAACGCCGGCTAAATATATAACATTGATACTGACAGAAAAGGGCGCGTTTAAGCCCGAAGATATTCATACGCTCGCGCCAAAAGGCCAAAAGGGAAAACAATGATGGATGCCGAAGGCATATTCAGATACTATGAAAAGGATTTGAGGCGAGTAGAGGACGAAATTGCGAAGATATTCAGCAGCGATGTAGTGGTCATTCCTGACATAGGCAGACACCTTATTGGAGGCGGGGGAAAGAGGCTTCGTCCGATGTATCTGCTGATGTCAGCCGCCCTATCGGGCTACAGCGGGGATGGCAGGTATGTCTTTGCCGGCGTAATAGAGACGATACACGCGGCCTCACTCCTTCATGACGATGTAGTGGATGGGGCTGGGGTAAGACGCGGCAAGCCCACCTCTCATTCGATATGGGGGACACAGGTCGTTATCTTAGTGGGTGATTATCTCTATGCCAACTCACTTAGAATGGCCGTAAGCCAGCAGAATTTAAAGACAATGGAGGCGATTTCATACGCCGTTGCGAAGATGTCCGAGGGTGAGATACTGCAGTTACAAAAAATCGCGGACCCTGAAATAACCGAAGCGGACTATGTACGAATAGTTGAGTCCAAGACCGGCGCCCTGATTTCAGCCTCATGCAAGATAGGGGCTATATTGGGCGGCCTTTCGGAGGAAAAAGTCAATGCCATGGCAAGCTACGGCCTGAAGAGCGGGACAGTCTTTCAAATATACGACGACATACTGGATTTTAAGGCGGACGAGGAGAATCTCGGCAAGAAACTCGGCAGGGACCTCCACGAGGGAAAGATAACCCTTCCGCTTATCTACCTACTGAAATCAGCAAACGCGCAGGAACGGCAAGAGCTTACCACCATTATTGATTCAACATCGGACGAGGACATGCCGGACAAAGAAAAAGACGGGCAGATCGAAAGTGATTTAAAAAAGGTGCTGAGACTGTTCAAAAAATACGATGTAATCGAAAAGACAATGGATAAGGCAAAAGAAATAGTGGCAGAGGCCAAGGCTGAGCTGTCGGCGTTCGATGATTGCAAGGAGAAAGACGCCCTTATTGTTATGGCAGAGTACGCCTTAAGCAGAGACAAGTAATAACTGAAATGGGGGAATCCGGACATATGGAAACGCCTCTAAGCCCCTTGACACGCCTCGCGCGGGAGGCCGTGGAGTCTTACGTCAGACGGCGGGAGGTTATCTGTCCGCCAGTTGACCCCGCTGAAAGCGAACTGAAGGAACGGGCGGGGGTCTTCGTGTCTTTAAAAATAAAAGGGCGTCTGCGGGGCTGCATAGGAACCTTTGCCCCAACAACAGAAAACGCGGCGTCCGAGATAATTAGAAACGCCATAGCCGCCGCCACAGAGGACCCGCGTTTTTTACCCGTCTCACCCGATGAACTCAGCGAAATAACATATTCGGTAGATATGCTCTCACCACCGGAGAAGGTTGACGACATATCCGGGCTTGACTGTAATAAATACGGCGTAATCGTTACGCAAGGCCATAGGAGGGGGCTGCTCCTGCCGGCACTGGAAGGTGTGAACACAGTGGATGAGCAACTACGAATCACTAAGGCAAAGGCGGGTATTCATCCAGAGGACAACAATGTAGAAATCCTTAGGTTTGAGGTAAGGAGATTTAAATGAGCGAGAAGACAAAGTTGGAACTCGATCTGGAAAGAATAAAAAAACCAAGTCAAAAGGAGCCCCGTCAGGGGAAAATCCTTAAAGACCTCCCCCTTATAATATTAATAATGGCAATGCTCACCGGATGGTTTCTCCTGATAGTCGAGCATGTCAACCACAACGCCACGAAAAGCCAGCTCACCGCAATAACCGCAAAATATGATGAGCTGAAGTCAAGAACCGACAACTCAACCAAAGACCATACGCCGGTGAAAAGAAGCCATTAACTCCATTCAGAGCAAAATTACCGCGTAGCCAGGCTCCCCGAAATAGACATCCGGCTACGATTTTTTGTATAATCAGGTAAATGAATTCAACCGGGTGTGGTATCGTTATGAGGTTAAAATGCAAGGGGTGAAGCCGTTACTGTATCTGGTGTTATCGGCATTTATCTCAATATTTATATTTTTGAATTTCGCCTATGCCATGGAAGACCTCATCACGGCCGTCAAAAAAGTCAGGGCTGACGTGAAAAACACCGCCACAAACGCCTCTAATTCAGACGAGAGGCTGGTCATTTTTTTTCAGTGGCAGCGGCTCCTGTTTGAAAAAGGCATAGACGTAAGCAAGGCCGTCACCAAAGAACAGGCTATGAAAATAGAAGAGACCGCAAGGGCAAATCCCCCTCAGGCATTTAAGATGATAGACAAGGCCTATGCGGCACTTGAGCAGACATTCGGCAAGGTTGAATTAACCGCCCCGACAGGAGAGCCGACACAAGACAGGCAGTTTTCTCCCCCTTCCAATGCCGCCTTGCAACCGGCAAATCAACCACCCGCCCCTCCTGCCGCGCAACCGCCACCCCCACAGTTTGACGCGCAGACTATAAGGGTGGTTCGCAGTGAAGTAAAGGCCGCTCCTACCAATGAACAAAACGTGCAATACCGCGCCTCTGTACTTCTTCAGTGGGCTGCCGGGCTAAAGGCAACAAACCCTGACGCCCAAAAAATCTTTCCCGCCGAGACCTCCACCCTCATCAGGGCATACATCAACGAAGACCCGGCGAAGGCGGCCAAAATTGTTGACCGTGTCTTTGCGGATTTTGAAAGGCTGCAACAAGGCGCTAAACCCCCGGCCGCTAAAAGCGCACCTAATAGCAATACCTTAGCACTCTCAGTAGGCACGGGTATAGACAAGGTAAAAATAACCGAGGGCATCCCCACTGCCCAAAGTGGCCGCCTCGTCACAGATTACGCCTCAGCATTTAAAACCCACATAGCCGACGCAAAGAACGGTTCGGTTATGATTGAATTAACAGACGCCCCCATTTATGTCGAGCCAGTCTCAGAGGCGCGCTGCGTTGCGGACTCTGCCACATCGCCATTTGTCCTCATCTCGCCGGAGATAGAAGTCCTGTCAGACAGAAACTCAGAGAAATATGTCGGCAGATACGCACAACAACTCGGCATTAAGTGGATAAGATTCCTCGGCGCTACGGGCCTGAACTACATGGTCTATAAGTTCGGCGGCAGGGACTTCTCCTCAGGCAGCGCTTATCTTGGGCAATTGAACGCCCTCTATGACGATGCCGCCTCAAAGGGGCTTACTGTCATCACCACTATCCACCCCGGCGTCTCAACAGCCCCCAACCCACAGTCAGGCGGCCTCGGCAGGCTTACATTTACTGAGAAAGACGTAAAAGACTACACCGATTTCCTCAGGGCCGCGCTGAACAAACTCCCAAAGGTAAGGTACTTCTTCGTCGAGACGGAGGCCGACTATAAGTTTGACCCCAGGGACTACGCCCTTGCCCTTTTTACCACGTATAAGACGATTAAGGCCACTTGCCCTGATTGTAAGATTATCACGGCCGGGTATGTAAACCCCGAGCGGCCATACTACAAAGAGGTGCTCGACAATCTGGCCTCTATGAATGCGCAAAGGGCGTTTGACATATTTGACATGTGGCACCCCTTCGGCACATTAAACGTCTATAAGGGACCTGACACCGAACCTGAAAAACTAAAAAACGAATTCGACAGCTCCGCCAAACTGCTCAAGGCCTACGGCTACGGGGACGTACCCATCTGGATAGGTGAGACAAGCCTACCCAGCGGCTCTCATAATCCCTACGAAACCGCATTCTCCGAGCGAAGGCAAGCCGCTGACGTCATCAGCAGATACGTCACCGCCCTTTCGGCAGGCGTGAAAAAGGTAATCTGGACAAATATCTACGACCATAACAAGTTCGCCGGAGACTTCAGCTACTTCGATTATACCGGATTTATCAATAATCCGAAAAACGGCGGGGCGTCCTTTAAGAAACTCTCATACTACACATACATGATGCTGGCAGAGAAGTTTAAATGTCTGGACACCCCGGTGATTACCCCATTAGTGCTCAAAAATGGTATTGAAGGATATAAACTTCAAGGTAAAAACGGCCAACCCCTCTACGTCCTATGGCATACGCCAGCTAACCGGCAAGACACACGATGAGCACCCTGTCGGCTTCAAAATCTGACACACCACTGACGTTTCGCCAGATGCCGGCGCTTGTCCTTCTTTGCATATGCTGCGTTGCCGCCTCCGTGATGTACATAATCAATCCGATCTGGCTTGCCATAGCCGTTGCCCTTGCCTTACTTGCCGCCATTTTCTTTGCCGGTTATGAGTTTGGGCTTTTGCTGACGGTGTTCACGTTTTACATTGAGTTTACCTGTATTGAATATTTTGTTGCTGAAACGGGGGACGCCGCCATATTTCCCATCTGTATCTTGTTTATGACGATAACCTTTGGGGCGTGGTTGTATAAGAAGGCCATTGACAAGGGCCTGAAAAGGCAGCCCACGCCGGTTGACGTTGTTGTGCTGGCAATACTCGTGTATAATGGAATATCCCTGCTATGGACGCCTTCGCTGGAGGAGGGTTCTCTGTTTTACCTTCAAATGCTCTTTGGGGCACTGATATATTATCTCGTAACCGGAATCGTTACTTCAAGAGAAATGCTGCATAAGTTGATTGTAACGCTCTTAGTGTCGGGCGTCATATGCAGCGTGGCCGTGTTTGTATCGAAATGGTACATGTCGTTTTATGATTTTTTAATCGCGCCCCATACAATGCTCTCCGTATATGGATTAAGACAAATAATGAACAGACCAACAGGGCTGACTATCGGGGCACCCTCAACACCCCTGGAGATGGAGATGATAATTATCTCCTTAACGCTGCTGCTGCTTACCAAAGACCGTCGTTTGAAATCCCTTTACTCGCTTATTGCCGCCGTTGGCTCACTTGCCATTGTGATGATGGCCGTAAGGGGGGCCTTTGTGGCGCTTGGGGCGGCCATTGTCATGTTTTTTAAATTTCATCCCATATATAAAGAAAGATTCGTCAAATATACAGCAATTACACTGCTTGTGTATCTGGTTATTATAGTTACGGCCACACCCGGCTTTATTGACAGGCTTATAATTGGTTTTGGCTACAAGGGACACACAATGTTTACAACCAGCACCACCCTGAAGTCAAACACAGAGGAGTTGTCGTCCAAGAATGAGGGCGTAACGGGCATCGGCTCAAGAATGACTATGTGGAAGACCGGACTGCGATACATGGTACAAAATCCCTATACGTTTATAACTGGCATCGGCGTGGGGGGATTTGTCTATGTCGTACCGGAGACGATTTCCGAGGTACACAGCCTGATATTATCGTTCTTTTTCGAGATGGGCGTCTTTGGCATTTTGGCGCTGGCCTTTTTTATCAATTTTTTTGCCCGAACTTTCCATCAGACATGGAAGGAGTTTGACGGCGGTTATATGGCAAATCTGATGTTTGCCATGAACGTCATAGTGGTAGCCGTGTTTGCGGTGAATGGGCTGATTCAATTTGATTTGACTTCACATACGGCGCGCTTTGTGTGGTTTTTGCTTGGATTTTATCTGGCCGTTCTACGAATATATAAACAGCAACGCCGCGCAGGCGTTAATAAGCTCTCTGCGGGGTGTTGATGGAAAAAGTTAAACCTCCCATTGGTAAACTTCTTAGGCACCTTCAAATCGGGGCGTTTCTGAAATGGCTATACTGGCGGTATTTGCGCATGGGGTTTTCCCTGCTGCCGCCGTGGGCGATAAATGTGATGACGGCAGTCATGGCGCGCGTTCAAATGGCCATTGCGGGCAACAGAAGGCAGCTCATGTCAGAGGAACTCAGGCTCTCGTCCCTGATTAAGGACAGAGACGCGGGGCAACTTATACGGGAATCGTTTCAAAACCAGTTGAATTCGTGGATAAAGCAGTGCTACCTTAGAAGTATGAACGACAAGACCATTGACGAGTATATCCCGGCCGAGGGCCTTTCTCACCTTGACAGCGCGTTAGTGGTTGGCCGCGGGGCGATATTGTTAAATCCCCACTTCGGCCCGTATATGATGGCAATGCCGGCCCTTGGACACAGGGGATACAGGGTCAATCAGTTGGCGATTCAGGCGGAATCACCGAGGGTTGCGCGGGCTGGCCTTACAATGCTTGCCAATAAGGCCAGATACGACGCCGTAGAGGGTGCCATGCCAGTTCGATTCATTAACGCCGGTGCCGAGACATTTGACAACTTCGGCCTCAGAAATATGGCAATCAGAGATATGCTATCTGCTCTCCGCCGAAACGAACTTGTCCTATATCCACCAACTGGCAGAGGGGGCAGAAAGTGGCATACCGCGCCGTTTCTTGGCCGTGCGGCCAACTTCAACCTCGTACCGTACAAGATCGCCCTAAAGGAAGGCGTACCGCTTATACCCATGTTTTTAATTGATTCTGAGCGCGCTGGCTCACGGGCTGCCGCCAGGGCAGTCATAGAACCACCCATAGAGGTGTCTGATGGCGATACGCCGGAGGGGCTGCTGATGAAATACCTTGCCGTGCTGACATCTTATGTAGAAAAATACCCTGAGCATTTTGCATTCTTTCAGTTTGATATGAAAATAAAATCAGAATGGGACGACCATCCTTTTTTTATCAGGTGAAGCAATGGCAAAACATGACAATATAGATTTAGTCAATCAGGCCAAAAGAATCATTAAAACTGTAAGTATTCCGCCTCAGCCAAAGGTTGTTATGGAGCTGAAGCGTGAATTAGGCTTGGACCCTGATTACGATAGAATTGCCAAACTGGTAGGTGGCGATACCTCCCTCTGTGCCATGATACTAAAGGTCGCACATTCACCAATGTTAGGAGCTGAAAGATTCGACACAATAGACGGGGCCACACAAAAGGTCTTGTCATCTTTAGTGCCAGATACCCTTTACAATATCATAGTGGACACATCGCTGAGGAGACCCGCCACTACTCACAAGCTGGACGGTTTTTACAGCCATTCTGAGGTGGTAGCCAAATCCTGCGCCTATCTTGCCGAAAAAACAGGGCTGGTATCCAGCGATGTGGCGTATATGACTGGTTTATTCCACGACTGTGCGATTCCTGTACTGGCGGAGAAATTTGATAATTACATGGACATCGCTGAGGCCGCTATGGGCCTTGTACCCGCCAAATCGCTCTCCGGTGAGAAAAAGTCCATAATTGGAATAGAAGGCGATATGTTTAACACTGACCACTGCGTGGTGGGTTATTTATTTGCCAGAATGTGGGGGGTGTCCAAATCCATATCAGACGTCATTTTATACCACCATTATGTTGATATAAACATTCACAAGGACAAGACAACAAAGGACCTGGCCGCCATATTATTACTTTCGGAGTTTCTCTGTCTATTTTATGACAATGTCAATAACGACGCATATCAGAACATTGAGCAGTGGGCCTCCTTCAATAACAAGGTCATCGTCCACCTGAATATAGACATACAGGATATAGTGGATATGAAAGACGACGTCATGGAATTCTGAAGCCGCCAACGAGCGGCAGCCGGAAATCAATAGATAAACTTCGGCAAAACTACGGGGTGAAGGGGGGGTTACCCCCCCTTCGTCGTTAATCCTTTTATGTCTATACGGCAGTATGCTTTTAGTATGTTAAATCTTCACCTGACAGCGTTTAGCGCCGTTATCCTCATCTTTTACCCACAGGACGGTTTTCCCCACCCTCTCGCCCCATCTTTTTAAGTCATTTGCAAAGGTCGGGCAATCGGCAACTACTTCCAAAACGTCACCGGCCTTCAACTCCGTACGCACCTTTATTGTCATTTGAAGCGTAGGTTGAGGGCACTTCAATCCCTTTAGGTCAAGCACCATAGTAGCCATATTAACTCCTTTTTCCCAACGCCCTGACGGCGTCTGTCATTTCAGTTATGATTTCGATAAATCTATCTCCCTCTGATGCAGAGACATAGTCAAACCTGCACCGGGCACTCTCTATGCCGTGTTCGGCAAGCACACGTAACAATATGCGATGGCGAGCCAGGGCCTTGTAGTTGCCCTCCTTGTAGTGGCAGTCTCCGGGGTGGCAGGCCAGTACCAACACACCATCTGCCCCTGCCTTGTACGCTTTGAGTATAAACTGCGGGTCAACCCTGCCGCTGCACATCACCCTTACCACATTTACATTTGGCGGATAAGCTCTTGCGGCCTTGTCCGCCCCGGCGTATGAACACCAGTTACACAGGAACCCGACTATCCTTGGTTCAAACATGCCAACACCCCTTCTATCTCTGCCAATATCGCGTCGTTTGTGAAATGATTGCCGTTTATAGCACCGGCAGGGCAGGCGGCAACACAGGAGCCGCACCCCTCACAAAGCACCTCGTTAACCGAGGATTTCTTGTTCTGTTCGTCAAACCCTATCGCCTTGTATGGACACACCAGTGCACAGACCCTGCATCCTGAACACCTGTCGGCATCCACTGAGGCCGTTATTGGCTCTATCTCAAGCCGCTTTCCCCCGACAATGCCAGAAAGGGCGTAACCGGCTGTGGCCATCCCCTGTGTTATCGCCTGTTGAATTGACATTGGCGACTGACAGGCCCCCGCTATGTATATCCCCCGCACCTTGGCCATTACAGGGTCGAGCGTTGCGTGCAGCTCCTCAAAAAATCCAAACATGTCTACGGTTGTGCCAAGTGTCTCATTTAGTTTGCCGTTGTCTTTCGATGGCACAACGGCCGGGCACAGCACTACCATGTCTGCCTTAATTGATGAGTTTACTATCATGATACCGTCCTCTGCCTCAGTGACACATAATGTATCAATGTCCTTGTACTGTATGAAGACCGCGTTGGGATTTTCCTTCGCTCGTTTATAGAGAAAATATTCCTCTTTCCCAGGGTATACGAGTTCCTTGTGGAGATGATGTATTTGCGTGTCTGGTAATTTACGTCCGACCATGAGATTAAACTTAAACGCGTACTGGCAGCAGATGCCTGAGCAGTACTCCTTGTGTTTACTATCGAGGCTACCCACACAGTGGATTATCGCAATTGACCTGGGCGTGCGCCCTGAGCGCGTCAAAAGCTGCCCGCCGGTTGGGCCGGTTGAAGACAGCAGCCTTTCAAACTCAAATGACGTGTAGACATCGGGCAGCCTGCCAAGTCCAAGGTTAGAAATTAATCCGGCATCGTAAAGCGACGCCCCTACCGCCACGATAACTGCCCCCATGCGCCTCTCTACTATTTCCTCTGTATCGTCATACAGTATTATACCCCCGCCAAGTGGACAGGCCTCATCACAAAGCCGGCAGTCCTCACCCCTTGCCCTCAGACACGCCGCCATATCTATAAATGGAACATTCGGCAGTGCCCCTGCAAACGACAGAGATATCGCCTTTCTGCTGTCCAGCCCGTTGTTGAATTCGTTCTTAACGTCAACAGGACACAGCCCTATGCACTCGCCACATCCTATGCACTGATTCATGTCGGCGTAACGCGGCGTCTTTCTTATCTTTGCAATGAAGTTGCCATAAAAGCCGTATAGTTCCACAACCTCAGACAGGGTAAGTATTTCTATGTTTTTGGCATAATCACCGTGGAGTATTTCATCTAACATAGGCTCAAGCATACACGGCGCACATTGGAGATTTGGAAACACTTCTTCATATAGCACCGGCTGCCCGCCTATCACCGCCCTCTTTTCGACAAGCGTAACCTTTCTGCCTGTCTGTGCTATGGTTAACGCGGCCTTCAGCCCGGCAGGCCCTGCCCCGATAACCATGACATCGGGGGACATCTCTATGGACTTCATCTCAAGCGGCTTATGAAACGCCACCCTTTTTACTGCCCCTTTTATGAGGGCGGCGGCCTTTAGAGAGGCCAGCCGTACATCCGGGGTTACCCATGCCACCTGCTCTCTTATGTTGACCATCTGCATAAGGTAGGGGTTCATACCGGCGCCGGATAGTACCCGCATAAACGTGTTTTCATGCTCACGCGGGGAACACGCGGCGATGACAATCCTGTCCGGTTTCTCTGCGGCTATTTCGTCACGCAGATACGCCTTGCCGTCATCGGAGCACATCAGCTCGCAGGTCTTAAAATATCCCATGTCGCACCCTGTCTCAAGCGCCCGCCTGACCAGCTCTGAGTCTACCTTGCCGGAGATGTTGCCGCCGCAGTTACAGAAATACACCCCTATCTTCACACGCATAAGCTCTCAACTTTACAATCGGCGCACATACTTAAAACGCCGTTAACAACGTCGGACAGGGCGTTCTCCACATCCATCGAGAGCCACTCACCAAAGGTGTTGACGTCTTGTACCTCAACTGCCCATATGTGTATCTCAAATGGAAGTACCATCCCAAGCGCCCTTCCCATGCTAAGGGCCATAGGGAGCGTCATGTCATGGCTGCTGCCGCAGTTTCTCGTTTGCGGCAGACCATCCGCCGTCAATCTGTATATCGTACCCGGGGCGTTTTCCCCCGTGACGATTGAATCAATAATAACCGCCCTGTCATAACCGGCTATCGCATCTAAAAGACGAAGGCCTCCGGCATAAGCCTCAGACACCAAAATGTCTTCGTTGTACGGCGAATATCCAGCGCCCAGCCGCTGCCCTATCAAGCGCGCGGCCCGCGGCCCGACACTATCGTCGCACAGGATGGGATTTCCCAGCCCTATAATTATAGTCTTCAAGTTATCTTCTCATCCCTGCTGAAACGCCTCAGGATTTCCCCCTCACCGTTTCTAATATTGACAATTAAAGGCATCTGACCGGGCAGCGAGTGAGTGGCGCATGAAAGGCACGGGTCATAGAGCCTGAAGGCCATCTCTATCTTATTTAACAGCCCCTGGTCAATAATCTTTCCTTTGGTTATGAGCTTCTCAGCCGCTCTTTTTATTGACAGGGTCATGGGGGCGTAGTTATTAGTAGTACCTACAATCATGTTGACCATAGTGAGCACCCCTCTGTCGTCGCTTTCGTAGTGATGTGTCAGCGTACCCCTTGGCGCCTCCACACAACCTATCCCTTTGCCAACTATTTTATCAGGGATAACCCGAACCGCCGGGGATGTTATCTCAGGGTCTGTTGCCAGTTCAAGCATATGTTCCGCCGCGTAGAGAAGCTCTATCAGCCTTGCCCAGTGGGTAACGAGCCTGTGGTGGATGGGCTGATACCTGCCGTTTTGTTTTTTTGAGCCGAGGGTTTCGTACATCCTCTCAAATTGTTCCTGCGCCCCCGGTGTAGGCATGGAGTCCGACACGTTTAACCGTGAAAGTGGCGACGCCGCGTATATCCCGCTGTCTATGCCATCAACAAAACCCTTCCAGCCGACATGCTTTAAGAATGGATACTTCAAATACGACCACTCCTCCACGTGTTCGGCAATGTGATGTATATAATCTTTCGGGTGATATTTTATAAATTCATTCCCCTCTGGATCAACAACTCTAATCATGCCGTCATAAAAGTTAACCCTGTTTTGGCTGTCCACAAGCCCCATGTAATATGTCTTATGAACGTAGATATCCGATGTAATCATGTCCATGTATGCGGGGTTTTTGAGCACTATGTCGTCAAAGGCCTTGAGGCTGAAGTGGGCAAACTCTATATTTTCCCTTGCTATCGCCTCAATCTCTGACCTTTCTATCTCACTTACAGCCTTGCTCCAGCCACCGGGGACACCCGCGGCCAGATGGACTCCCCTGCCGCCAAGAATTTCAATCACATGGTGGTTTCTTGCCCTGCAGGCGATTACCTGCTTCGCCGCGTCAAGGCCGACTTTTTTTATAACGCCAAGTATATTCCTCTCTGTGGGAGGGGCATCCGGCCCGACTATGAAGTCCGGGCCTCCGAGGGCATAAAAATGTGTCGTGTGGTCGGTAATGAAAAAGGCCATGTAAAGAAGCTCTCTGATTTTTTTGGCCGCCGCTGGTGGCTCCACGCCAAATAGCTCATCGAGGGCCTTAACAGAGGCAAGATGATGCGCCTCCGGGCACACGCCGCAAATGCGGTTTGTAATAACCGGCATATCCTCGGCAAGCCTTCCAATGCAAAACTGCTCAAACCCCCTGAGTTCAGGCACCTGAAAATACGTGTTGGCAACATCACCGTTGTCATCAAGAAATATCTCAATCTTACCGTGGCCTTCAAGCCTTGTTATGGGGTCAATAGAGATACGCTTCATGCCCGTCTGCCGCCGAGTATGGAGTCTGCGAGGCTGTATTTGTAAAACGTCCCGGAATAATCTGGTATCGAATCAACAATCATATCTATGCGCCGTATCAGCTCATCCTCGCTCATGCCTTTTTTATCACCGATGTCTAAGATGGAACCCAGTGCGGCTACCATCTTTGCCCCCTGATCAAGGACTCCCTCAGGCGCGCCGTAGCAGCCAGAACAGGGCATATTGACCTTTGGACAGAGCGCACCGCAGCCGTCTGCTGTGGCTATCCCCATACAGATAAGCCCCTGGTCTAACAGGCACGCCTCAGTATCCGGGATTATCTCATAGGTGCGGTATAACCGCGTGATATGTTTATCTTCTTTCTTTCTGCTGCATTCACGGCATACGGTGGAACTCCCTGCGCCGAGAATGCCTCCCTTTGGCGGCAGGGGTTTTCCTTGTATCACGGCCTCTATGACATTCCACACCTGAGCTGGCTCTGGCGGGCATCCCGGTATGGAATAATCCACATCCGTAACCTGCGACAGGGTTCTTACATGCTCATAAAATGCCGGTAATGTCAGCATTCCCTCCGGCACTTGGGTCTGCGATTTAGGGACGATACATTGCGGGTTATCCACGGTAGGACTATCCAGATATATGGACTTAAAATGCGCGGCCTTTGTGTGGAGGTTGCTAAGGCCGGGGATACAGCCCTCGTATGCGCATGAGCCGAAGGCTATGAGCAGTTTCGATTTTTTTCTCAGAAGATGCGCCATTTCCTCGTTTTCTTCGGTGCGAATTGCCCCGTTAAAAAATGTTATTGCAATGCCGCCATCGTCAAGGGCTTCAACATCTTTCTTTTTGGTATCAAGCAGACATGGACAAAAATAGAAATCAAAATTTGCGGCTACATCAAGAATTTTCTCGTTAATGTTGACCAGAGAAACCTCACATCCCCCGCACGAGGATGCCCAGTACATGCTCAACCTGGGTTTTGACACCATACGTTGTCCCCTCAATAAAAAACCTCCGCTGCTGGAATCATGTATAGGTGAATTATCTCAATAAGTCAATAGAAATGTCAATGGAAAATTGACATTTCTGGCTATCCGGCGCTATAATCGGTGGTAATGAATCAACTATTATAGGCCGGTTATTTTGATGAGGGACTGTTTGAAAATATGAAGTACCATGTCGGCATCAGGAGGATATATTCAATAATGAAAAATTTGACGATTTTTAAAAGAGCGCACCGGAGTATTCTTATCTTAGTTGCCGTTGTTGCAGTGGTGAATTTTCTCTTTACCGTTTTTAGTATCCGCCATGCGGGAATAGCCACTACGCCAGAACGGATTTTGGTTTCGGCATTAACCTTTAGCTGGCCGCTTTGGGTCATGCTTGCTGTTTTTTCGGTGGTTTTGTTTCGAATTTTAAATAAACTCATAAACGAACCCCTGAATGCCATCATTGACTACGCGAAAAAACTTGTCGAACACGACTATGACGCCACAATCGATATAAATACCGGCGATGAGTTTGACGCCCTCGCAAGTATCCTGCAATTTTTGGTAATCGACATCATAGAGGTATTTGAACGATTCGAGGATGCCGCCGGTGATCTGGCCGAAAGGGATGCGAAACTTACCTCAATCTACAACTACCTGGAAGCCGTCATTGACAATATGGCTGACGGCCTGATGGTTGTCAATGCCGCGGGGGAAATCACACGCGTCAACAAACCGCTGGCCTATTGCTATGGCATTAATGCCTCCGAGGCCATAGGCAAAATGGTAGAACAGGTCTTTGGCAAAGACATGTCACGGCTGTTTAAGCAAAGCATCGGCACAGGCTTCGGCGTGCCTGTAGCCTCGGACATCGAGCTGTCCTCATCAATGGTGCTCAAGGCGTCGTCCACCGTTGTTCGCGTGCACGGCCTTGGCAGCGGAGAGTGGCAGAACCGTGACGCCAATGACGTTGTCATCATAACCAGTGACGTTACCAAAGAGAGAAACATTGACAGAATGAAAACGGACTTTATATCTACTGTCTCCCATGAACTGAGGACACCGTTAACCTCAATTTTGGGGTTTACCGAGATTATTCAGGAACGGCTGAGAGACCAAATCTTCCCCAACCTTCCCGCGGACTCAAAAAAAATCGCCCGCTCAATAAAACTCATTGAAGACAACATCGCCATTATTATCGGCGAGGGGATGCGCCTGACCAGCCTCATCAACGATGTCCTCGATATTGCCAAGATGGAGTCGGGAAAGGTTGAATGGAAAAATGAAACCCTCCACATAGGAGACATTATCAAGCGGGCCGCTCAAACCACAAAATCCCTATGCGACAAGGCCGGCCTTGAGTTCATCGTAGATGTAGAGCCGGATATCCCGCCAGTCGTAGGGGACGGCGACAGGCTTGTTCAGGTAGTCATTAACCTTCTCTCTAACGCTATCAAGTTTACCGATGTCGGCACCGTAGCCTGCCGTGCATGGCGGCAAGGCTCAGAGGCAGTTATAAGCATCAGCGACACCGGCATCGGTATCGAACCCAAGGACAGAGAGTCCATCTTTGAGAAGTTTAGACAGGTTGGCGACACCCTCACCGATAAACCAAAAGGTACCGGACTCGGTCTTCCCATCAGCAAACAGATAGTTATCCACCATAAGGGGCGAATTTGGATAGAGGGCAACACAGCCAGGGGAAGCACTTTTTTCTTTACGCTGCCGCTGCTGTCAGTGGATTCCTATAGATTAACCTCTACGGATCTTGATACCCTGGTGAAAACAATTCGCAGTGGGACTGCGGAAGCCAGAACCAGCCTTTCAGACAGCTTAGACAACATTGCGGCGGGGGGTAAAACCATCTTAGTGGTTGATGACGACGACAGCATACGTGAACTCCTGACTCAGGAACTCCAGGGCCAGGGCTACAACGTCAGAACGGCAAAAAACGGCGTGGAGGCCATTAAAAGCATGAAAGAGATGCGTCCTCATCTAATCATTTTAGACGTCATGATGCCGGAGGTGAGCGGTTTTGATGTGGCTGCCGTCATCAAAGGCGACCCCGCAACGGCAGACGTGCCCGTCATTATCCTGTCCATTGTTGAGGACGCTGAACGAGGTCGGCGTCTTGGCGTTGACCGCTACCTGACAAAACCTATCAACAAGGAACTCCTGTTTAACGATATCAGGACGCTGCTTGCCGGAGTCACTTCAAAAAAGAAGATCATGGTCGTGGATGAGAACGAATCAAACGTCAGGACGCTGACAGACGTACTCCTTGCAAAGGGCTATTCGGTCGTTTCTGCAACCGACGGCACGGGAAGTATCGAAAAGGCACGTGCCGAAAAGCCGGATATTATTATTGTTGACGCAACGCTCTCAGAACGCGACGAGTTGGTCAAGGCGCTGCGGTTTGAAAAGGAGTTTGAAAATGTCTACTTTATCTACCTCTACGGGCCTGAGAAATCTTAGCCGCGTGAGGGGATAGATGTTTAAATCAAGGCTCTTTATTAAATACTTTTTCACCATCGTTGTCATACTTGCCGCCTTTACCGCCACAATTTACTTCTATTCCGAGTCCTTCATAGAAAAGGAAGTCTTTGAAATAGAAAAATCATCGGCAAGGACAGTACTTGACAATGTGTACGAAATGGTGCGTAGTATCAACCACGACTTGCAGTCATACAGGGTGTCTGCCCTTCAGGCGAAAAAGAGAGAACTTAAGAACGTCATAATGATGGCTGAAAGCTACATTAACACCATGGATGAGCAGTCTGGCAGCGTCTCGCGTGGCGACATCGAAAAAAAGATATTGGATACGATTAGCAGATTCGAATACGGAAATAGCGATTATACCTTTGTCTTCAATAATGCAAAAGTGCTTGCCCACCCTGACCCGACACTCGTGGGGCGCGATTGTTCGGGCATAACCGACGTTACAGGCAAACTCGTATTGACCCCTATGGTTGATGCCGCACTAAAAGACGGTGAAGGGTACCACACCTATAAGTGGAAAAGGCTTAATACTGATGCCGAACCCAAGGATAAGTTAACATACTTTAAGTATCTTCCCAAACATAAATGGATTATAGCCACCGGTGTATATATGGATGACATTGATAATACAGCAAGGAAGATGATGAGTACTGCTATTAATAGTCTGGGTGAAATACTTAGGGCCATAAAAGTGGCAAAAACAGGCTATGTCTTTATATTTTCCCCAAAAAGAGATAATGATACCGCCTCTATGGTCATCCATCCACGTAATGACATGAAGATAGTAGATATGGATGTGTACGTTAACACGCCGGCAAAGCGCAATGTATATAAAGAACTTGCAAAAGCCGCGGATAACCCCGAAGGCATAAGGTATAAGTGGGATAAGATTGAAGACCAGGGCCACTATGTCTATGATAAGATTACCTGGGTGCGGTATTACAAACCACTTGGCTGGTACATCTGTGCCTCCGTGTATATGGATGAACTACAGAGCAGCTCACGGGAAATGGGCAGACGCATACTGGCAATTGCATTTGCCGGTCTGATATTTTTAATATTTTTTGGGTATCTGTTCTCAAGAAGAATGGTGGCCCCACTGAAGAGGCTTTCAGAAATGGCGTTACGCATTAAAAGTGGAGACTTAACGGCAACCATTGATATTAAACGCAACGACGAAATCGGCATCCTTGCCGATGCCTTTAACAGCATGGTGGAGC
>JADFXF010000021.1:18894-29097 GCA_015233685.1 Nitrospirota bacterium
ATTAGATGCGAAGGTGAAGGAACGTACAACGGAGCTTCAGGCCGCATACGATAAACTCAAGGCCCTTGACGAGCTTAAATCGGCCTTCCTGTCTAACGTATCTCACGAACTCCGAACACCTCTTACGTCTATATACGGGTTTGCGGAGATCATAAAGGAATCCTTTGAAAAGACGGTGCTGCCACACGTTAATATTGAGGGCAAAAAGGTGGAGCGTTCGGTAAGGAACATAAACGAAAACATTGCTATTATAATATCTGAAAGTGAGCGGCTCACGTCTCTGATAAACAACTTGTTAGACCTCACAAAGATGGAGGCCGGCAAGATGGTCTGGAAAAAGGATATTATTAACGTGCAGGATCTGCTAAACCACGCTGTCAGGGTAACATCCTCGCTTTTTCAGAGAAAGGACTCCTCAGCGCTCATAATAGAGAGTGAAAAAAATATTCCCGATACTGTGGGCGATTATGATAGAATTCTGCAGGTGGTTATAAACCTGATTTCAAACGCCATAAAGTTCAGCACAGATGGCGATATAACCCTGAGGGCGGACTGCCGCAGCGGCGGGCATCTCACGGTATCTGTGTCAGACAAAGGCGCTGGAATACCCATAGAGGAACAGGAAATGGTTTTCGAGAAGTTCAAACAACTGGGCGATACACTTACAAATAAGCCGACAGGGACGGGGCTTGGGCTTCCTATATGCAAGGAAATTGTAGAACACCACGGGGGGCGTATATGGGTTTCGAGCGCTCAGGGGCAAGGCAGTATTTTTTCTTTCACGCTGCCTGTAATAAGGACAGGCCAGGATTAACTTATGATGATAAGGGAGGTTATCAGGGCAAACACATTAGGGAAAAAAGCAGAAATTGCCTATGTCCTCATTTCGGCTTGTCCCTTTCCGTCATTCCGGCTTGTCCGGAATCTTCCCTTAAGTGGGTGTTTCTTGATGATTTTGCCTATTCTGAGGCATAAGGACAGATTCCGGACAAGCCGGAATGACAAAAATGAGGGCGGCATTGACATATTTAGGCGTTCATTTGTTGTCTGTCATTCCCGCGAAAGCGGGAATCCAGAAGAGGATGTTTCTAATGCGATTGCCCTGGGGAGGTTATAAGTAATTGGCAATTTTCAATTTGAAAAAACTCCTTCTAAAAAAAGATATCACTAAACTTATTGAGGGGCTTACCGTGTCCATGGGTGTGGATGTCTGCATAAAGGACAGCGCGGGGACTATGCTCTATGGAACAGGCGGCGATTATCTGTCCGGCCTGCCCATAACGGTTGACGGTAAGACGGTGGGGTGGATTTATGGTGAGAATGTCAGTAAGATTGCCGCTATGGCCTCTTTACTTAATTATATCGTAGGGGCAGAGGTGCAGAAAAAGGCGCTGGCCGCTGAGACACTAAATAAATACAGCGAACTTACGATGCTTTATGATTTTGTGGAAAAGGTCAACGCGTTTAATGTTAAGGAGATAGCAGAGTTTCTGATAAAGCATGTGTCGGAGCAGATTAGGGCAGATAATGTGTCAGTTATGCTCACAGATGAGATAACCGGTATGCTGAAGTTAGTTGCCGAAAGCGGCGGCGAAAGCGGCAACGGCGGGGCGCAAATGTCGGCATTTGGGATTGCCGGCGTTGTTATGCACTCCGGCAAGGCTGAGATAATCAACGACTGCCGCTCAGACCCCAGGTGTGCAATGGAAACGGGCAGTGTAAGTTCTCTGATCTGCTCACCGATAAAGGCAAAGGAAAAGGCCCTTGGCATTGTTATGGCAAGCACCATAGAGCCATTCAACTACACGGCTGATGACCTTAATTTTTTCTGTACACTGGTGTCTCAGGCAGCCTTTGCTATGGACAACGCAAGACTGTACGAATCTCTTAAGGAGGCCTTTATCAAAACGGTTTACACACTTGCAGAGACAATAGAAAAAAGAGACCCATACACCGGAGGCCACACAAAGCGGGTGAAGGAATACAGTGTCGCTATTTCGGCGAATCTTGGCATATCCGCGGGGGATAAAGAGAGGCTTGAGCTTGCCGCGGTACTTCACGACATAGGAAAGATAGGCGTCAGCGACAATGTGTTGCGTAAGACTGCCAAGCTGACAGACGAGGAGTTTGAGGAGATCAAGACCCACACGACTTGCGGACGGGATATACTGTCATACATAGAGGAACTGAAAGGCATCATTCCGGGCGTTAAATCTCACCATGAACGTTTTGACGGCAGGGGTTATCCGGATAAGCTCAAAGGGTTGGAGATTGACTTGATTGCCAGAATAATAGCCGTTGCCGATACCTTTGACGCAATGACCTCAGACAGGCCATACAGAAAGGGTTTACCTTTTGGTACAGCCCTGCAAGAGTTGAGAAAATGCTCCGGTACACAGTTTGACCCAACGGTGGTTGAGGCATTCTTCAAGGCCGTGGACAATAATAAGATAAACCCGGAGAATCAGGAAAAAATAATTAGGGGGGACAACAACGATGCCTGCAATTCTGATAGCAGATGACGAACAGCATATTAGAATGCTTATTGAACAAACACTTGAATCTCTTGAGGATGAGGGTGTGGATATACTTACCGCCCAAAACGGTGAAGAGGCTCTTGAAACAATAAAAGAAAAGAGGCCTGAGCTTGTCTTTCTTGATGTTATGATGCCCAAAATGAACGGTTTTGACGTATGTAACACCGTTAAGAACACACTTGGGATGAAAGAGGTATATATCATAATGCTTACTGCCAAGGGACAGGAGTTTGACAAGGAAAAAGGCGCTGAAAGCGGCTGTGATTTATACATAACAAAACCATTCAGTCCCAAGGAGTTGAAAAGTAAGGCACGGGAAATACTTGGCCTTTAGGGGCTGTTAAAGAAAACTGTGTCACCCAAATATTACTCTGAAGAGGGGTATCACTGCATGGCAAACGCATTTGAAAAATAAAGCAGAAGATACCCATGCAATTGTTCCGTTTTTGTCCCTTTCCGTCATTCCGGTGCCTTTGCTGTCATTCCGGCTTGTCCGGAATCTTCCCCTTATTCTATTTTTAAATCATATGAGCATTAATAATCAGTGATTAGCGTATTTATGAAATATCTTAGTCTGTCATTCCGGCTTGTCCGGAATCTGTCTCAGCACATCCTCAAGCCAAATACGATTCCGGACAAGCCGGAATGACGACAAGAGAACGACGACAAGACAAGAAGGGTGATGACAATTTTTTGTCGCGGAGTGAGATAAAATATATTATTGTAGGTATGATTTAGAAATGGAATTAGTGGGAGTTTCATGATGATTGTGCATATTCTGAGGCATAAGGACAGATTCCGGACAAGCCGGAATGACAAAAATACAGGGAGGCAATTTCTAATGTGCCCTGGATATTGACTGTGCTATGTACGAAATTGCGGCTTTACGCTGCCACAGGTGGGCATTGAAGGCCGCAGGGAAGAGGCTCAAACATAGGACTCTCTACGACGCACCCGCTGCCACCGGACGAATTTGTGAATGCGTCGGCTGCCCTCACAGGTTTAAATAAAATGCGATAATCTCCCTGCTGTAAAATAAAGACACCGCCGCTCCGAGCGACAAAAATGGCCCGAATGGAATCCTCGTCTTCCTGCCCTTTCCCTTAAATACCATCAGGGAAATCCCATAGACAGACCCCGCAAAACTCCCGATAAAAATCGTCAGCAAGACAGATTTCCAGCCCATCGTTGCCCCAACCATCGCCATAAATTTTATATCGCCCCCACCCATGCCCCCCCTGCTTACCACGGCAATGATATAAAATATCACCCCGCCCGTTAACAGCCCTATCAAAGACCCGGAAATGCCAATAAGTCTGCCATAATGCGGTTCAGGCAATATGAATATCGAACCAACAACCCCCAGCACTATCCCCGGCAGCGTTATCACATCGGGGATTATCTGATAGTCTATGTCTATAAAGGTTATCACAATCAACGCCGACACAAACATCATATAGTATATCGAATACGCTGAAAGGCCGAATTTCGCATAAATCAGCACATAGAATACCGCGTTTAGGAGTTCCACCACAGGGTATCGAAGCGATATATGCACCCCGCAGTAGGCACACCTGCCCCTGAGGGCCAGATAACTAATAACCGGTATGTTATGCCACGGCTTGATTCTTTTACCGCAGACAGGGCAGCCCGAAGGCGGCGTTACAATAGAAAGGCCCTTGATGGGCAGCCTGTATATGCAGACGTTTAGAAACGAACCGACTATCAGGCCAAAGACGCCCAAGACAAAGGTTAATATGTAGTATGGCGGCAGGGCTATCCCTCCGTCGAAATTATTTCGCCGGCCTCTTTTTTCAAATCCTCAATATCTCTGTCAAGAGAGGAAATCTCCCGGATTGCCTGCTGAACCTTATGGTGGTTATATATGTCCGTAGTCCTGTTGAAACTCAGCTCGTAGGCATTTTTGCCTATTGAGCCGAAAAGCTCTTCCCTTTTTTTTTCGAGGTTGTCTATTTTTGCCAGCGTCTTTATGAAGGACACCTCAATGGCCAGCCGTTCGCTTATAATGGAGGCAAACCACTGGAGCTTTTCTATGCCGTGTTCAAAGTCTCTTTTTATCTTGTTCCACATTTGTTTGAAGCCCCCGTCCCCTGCGACCCCGGCTCAGCACCCCATTTCAGCGAGAAAATGACAATCCTACGACTGCTCTTCGGGTTGCCTCTCTTGCAGTATCTCGTCAATAGACTTGTCGGACTTGTCCTGCCTTATCTTTGAGTATCTGGATTCGCTGATTATATCAATGTCCCAGCCGGTGAGTTTCATAGCCAGCTTAACATTCTGGCCCTTCTTCCCTATTGCCACAGAAAGTTGCGAGTCATCAACGACGACCATCGCGGTTTTATCCTCTTCATTTATACCGATTTTGTCCACTTCCGCGGGGGTTAGCGCCCTTGCTATGTAGAGCCTTAAGTCGGGGGTCCAATGGATGATATCAATTCGTTCGCCCCTAAGTTCCCGGACAATTGCCTGAACCCGCGTGCCCTTCATCCCCACACAGGCGCCAATCGGGTCTATGGTGGAGTCTTTTGTGAAGACGGCGATTTTTGTCCTCTCACCCGGTTCCCGTACGACATCCTTTATCTGAACAATATTGTCGCTGATTTCCGGCACTTCCATTTTAAACAACGCGGCGACAAAATTTGTCGAAATCCTCGAAAGCACGATCTGCGGCCCCTTGTTCGTGGTATTGACCAATTCGATATATGCCCTGATGATGTCGCCGTTTTTAAAATGCTCCCGCTGAAGCGTTTCCTTTACCGGAAGGACGGCCTCTGCCTTGCCGACGCTGACGCTGTAGGAAAGCCTGTCCTTTCTGATGATAGTGCCAGAGACGACAGTGCCGACCTTATTGGCAAACTTGTCATAGATGACGTCTCTTTCGGCCTCACGAACCTTCTGCATTATGACCTGTTTTGCCGTTTGTGCCGCTATGCGCCCGAAGTCTTTTATATCAAGCGGCTCGTTAATCGTACAACCTAAAGAGGCATCCGGAGAAATGGCAATGGCCTCTTCTAAAGACACCTGTGTTTGATTGTCTGTCACTGTATCAACGACAGACCTTATCTTAAAGACACTGACCTCATAATCGATGGGGCTGATAGTCAGTCCGATATTATCGAATTTTGTAAATTTCCGTTTTACCGCGGTCAACATCGCTGACTCAATCGTTGTCCTGAGAGTTTCCCTGGAAATCCCTTTCTCATGGCTTATTTGATCGATAATGTAACGAAGCTCTTTGCTCATTTTATCTCAATCTCCAGTTTGGCTCTTATGATATCGGGAAACTTTATTTCAACCGTTGCCCTTTTGTCCTCAAGCGAAACCGCATCCTCCGTAACAGACACTATTGTCCCGGTGAAGCAGTTGTCCTTTGCCCCCGCAGCGGCCTTTGTCACGATTTTAGCAAGTTTGCCGGTGTATTTTATAAAATCGGCCTTATTTCTAAGCGGCCTGTCAATACCTGGGGAGGTTACTTCAAGCGTATATCCACCCTTGAGTATGCCCTCTACGTCAAGCATGGCGCTGAGGTCTCTGCTCATCCCCGCGCAGTCGGCTATGGAGACCGCCGGGTCTTTGTCTATCGTTACTCTCAATATCTTTCTTGCTCCTTGTCCTTTTAATTCCACGCTAAACAGCTCCACAGACCTTTGCAGGGCTGCCTCCTTAGCTATCGCCTCAAGGCGTCTCATTATCTCTATGCCCAAATTACCATGCCCATAAAACAAAAGAGTGGGTTATTCCCACTCCTGAAATGAGAAAACTATCTCTCCCTGTGATTGTATCTTTATTTTTCATTAAAAGTCAAGCACTTTTAAAAAGGCCGTATGGGCCAAGTCTACAATGTCCGGTTGGAGCCGGTTGTAGATTATTGCGAGAGCTAATGGTGCGACATTAACTTTTTGCGGGGATTTGCAGGACTCTGCCGGGCCTAACCTTTGAGGGGTCGTCAATGGAGTTGAGCTTCATTAAGTCCTTCACAGAAACATTATACATCTTCGCAATTGAGAACAGGTTTTGGCCGGTAATAACTTTATGATGTCTGGCTATCTGTGGTTTAGGTTTCGATTTTTTGGCATCGCCCTTGGGGTCAGGTGTCGGTTTAGCTGTTACGGTAGCCATAGGGGTCTTTTTTTCGATTTTGGGTGGCGCTGACTGGCTCGTCTCAGGTTTTTTTGCGGTGTCCGCTTTCGGCTTTGTGTCTGTTTTTGGGATGCCTGCCGTAAGTGGCTCGCCGGGCTTTATGTGAATGGCCTTTCCCGGCTGAGATTCTTTTTTTTTTGACGCATCTGATTTTGAGGCTATATCGGTCTTTCGTGTTTGGGTGGATGGCTTAGCCTGTGGTGGTGGCGTCTCTGTTTTGACCTGGGATTTTAATGAGTCTTTAGTGCCGGGGGGCAGCTTCAAAAAATAATCGCAGGGAAGTGATGTCTTCGACGCCATTACGGATGGTTTTAATTCGGGGTTCAGGCGTTTGATCTCTTCTAACGAACAAGCGGCCGCAATGGCGCTTACCTTCATGGATCTGCCAGTGCGCAGGACTTCGTATTCCTTTGGGTACATAAATTCCACGTCACCAAAGTAACTTTGATAATCTTCGAGGATTTCTAAAACGGCTAAAAATTCAGTATAATAATTCCTTGACGCAAAACCAAAGGAAGGGCCTTTGTATTTTTCCACTATCTCCGATATATCACTGGTAGAGAGGTCTTTTTTGGCCCTTGACAAACCTGACGCGCCGTGATTGTATGCCGTTACGGCCAAAGGCCATGAACCAAGCTGTGCGTAGTTGTCCAATAAAAGCCTTGCCGCCGCCCTGGTTGACTTCTCAGGGTCAATTCTTTCGTCCACAATTGAGTTCATCCTTAGGAATATCCTGCCCGTGGAATCGGTAAATTGCCATATTCCCGCGGCCTTTGCCCATGAATAGGCTGATACGTCAAAGGACGACTCAACAAACGGCAGCCTTGTCAACGCCACCGGAACGCCCTCTTCTCTAAAAATCCTTTCCATTTCTTTCAGATACAGTGTTGATTTTGACAATGCCTTCTGGAAACGGTCCTTTTGCCCGATTTGTGCCCTTAGACGCTCTGCCGCCTCAGAAAACTTGTTAGCACCCTCAATGCCTCTGAACATCTCATATACGCGAGACTCCTCAGGTGACAGGTTATTTATCTCATCCGGATCATCGGGCTTGAGTTTATCCAGCTTAAGGAGTATTTCCCTGTATTTGCTTATCTCAAAAGACAGCACTCCGATTCTGGCCTTTTTTGAGTTGCTCTGGTCTTCTGTTAAGTCAACTACCGAATAAATAATGTTTAAATACCTGTTGTCGTGGATAACGGCCTGTTTAGTCGTGTACATGGTGAATATCTTTATCCAGAAATCCACCTGTGGCCTAAGCGGCGCCGGACAAGAAAAGAGCGGGGACTCAGGCAGAGAGAACCTATTTTCTGACGCAGCCGACGCACCCGACACCCCGGCAAGGCCCAAAACCAGAATAACCGCCGCACATCTTAGGATTAACTTTAACCACTTCGCCATTAGCCCCATATGATACCAGCAAACGAAAAAAAAGAACAAGGGGGGCAACGACCCGTCAAGAGCTGGCACCAGCAATTTTTCTTGTGATATAACCTCTGGATTCATTATAATCTACTTGCTGATGTTGACCGTGGGAAATATTGTTACATTGATAGCGGGGCTGTCTGTCGGTGCCCTTGTGGGTTGGCTTGTGGTCAGCCGCCGTTTGCTTAGCGAGCATTATTTAAAGTGCTCCGCGCTTGAAGGCAACCTCAAGGCCGCCGAGGCTCAGCTCAACTCACTAAAGGGACAGCTCACCGATAAGGCCAACGAGGTAATATCCCTTAGGGAAGACCTGTCGGACGCGCGGCAGTCCCACGCCGTCATGCAGACTAAACTCGTTGCCTCAGACGAAAACCTCAAGGCACAGCGGGGTATTATCGAAAACGCAAAAAAAGACCTCACCGACACCTTTACGGCTCTGTCGGCGGTTGCCCTAAAGAGCACATCCGAGGACTTTATCAGGCTGGCCAATGAGTCCCTTGAGAAAATCCTCTCAGAAACCAAGGGCAGCCTCGGCCTCCATCAGGAAAAAATCCATGGCCTTGTCTCCCCGCTCACTGAGACGCTGAAAAAGTACGAGGAGCAAATCCAAAAACTCGAATCTAAGTGGGACAGGGACCACGGAAGCCTTGCCACACATATTCAGAACATCGTGCTTTCCAATCAGCAGCTTCAAAAGGAGACGTCCAATCTCGCAACCGCACTCAAAAACCCCCAGATCAGGGGACGCTGGGGTGAAATCCAATTGACACGCACCGTAGAGCTTGCCGGCATGGCGCAACACTGCGACTTCAACCTGCAGACCTCCGTGGACACAGACACGGGACGCCTAAGGCCGGACATGATAATACATCTGCCATCGAACAGGGACATCGTCGTGGACTCTAAGGTCTCTCTCATTGCCTATGTCGAGGCCGTATCCTCAGACACGCCGGATGACAACAGGGCGATATTGTTTAAAAAACACGCGCGGCACGTCAGAGACCACATGGAGAGATTAGCACAGAAGGCATACTGGGAGCAGTTTAAGAAGTCACCGGAGTTTGTCGTCCTTTTTTTACCCGGGGAGTCGTTCTTTAGCGCCGCGCTTGAATATGACATCGCGCTCCTTGAGGATGCCGCCTCAAAGAGGATAATCATTGCCACCCCGTTTACGTTGATTGCCCTTCTGCGCGCCATTGCCTTTGGCTGGAGGCAGGAGCAAATGACCAAAAACGCGGAGCTGATAAGCAAGGCCGCTAAGGAACTATATGAGCGGTCAAATGTCTTCATTCGGTACCTTGCCGAGCTTGGCAAGGGTATTAAGAAATCTGTTGACGGGTATAACTCCGTCGTTGCTTCCCTTGACAAGAGGCTCCTGCCCACATTGAGAAAGTTTAAGGAACTCGGCGTTGCTGCCTCCGATGAGACAGTTCCTTTAGATGTAATCACTCATGAGCCTGCGCGTTTATTCTCAGATGATGAGGGGATGACGTGATAATCAGACAACAGACAGAGGAAATAGAGAAAAATATATTACACCCCCGCGCCTGTCAGAGCGTCGGCACAAGGGGACGCCAGACGCCCGAAAAAGAGGGGGATATCCGAACATGCTTTCAACGCGACCGTGACAGGATTATTCACTGTAAATCCTTCAGGCGCCTCAAACACAAGACTCAGGTCTTTCTTGCCCCAAAGGGCGACCACTACAGGACACGCCTTACGCACGTACTTGAAGTATCCCAGATATCGCGCACCATCTCACGCGCCCTCAGACTAAACGAGGACCTCACCGAGGCAATCGCCCTTGGGCATGACCTTGGGCACACCCCTTTTGGACACGCGGGTGAGGCGGTGCTGCGAAGGATTCACCCCGGTGGTTTTGACCACTACGTCCAGAGCCTGCGGGTTGTAGATATACTTGAGAAAAACGGCGTGGGCCTTAACCTCACATACGAGGTCAGAAACGGTATTATCAAGCACTCAAAGGGCATGGGTAAGATACTGTCTGACGCCCCAAACGAAATGGCCGACACACTGGAAGGACAGGTCGTTCGTATCTCCGATGTCATCGCCTACCTCA
>JADFXF010000022.1:0-417 GCA_015233685.1 Nitrospirota bacterium
AACATCCATTCTATTTCCATTTGTGGTAACGCACACGTCAAGCCCTAAATTTGAGGCATAGGCCACCGCGTCGGTGAGGTGGGGGTAAAGAGTCGGCTCCCCCATTACGTGAAACAAGCAAAGCGAGGCAATCCCCGGGGCCGCGTCTAAAATGGATTTAAGCATTTCAAAAGACATAGCGCCCCGCCTTCTTTTCATAATTGAATCCGGACAAAACTCGCACGAGAAATCGCAGACATTTGTCAGCTCAATGTGAAGCCTGTTAATGGGAAGCCTTATATCTCCGGCAGTTTTATGCACAGCCGTATTATAACAAATTGACAACGTCATTTTTGATAAAATCACGGCAAATTTGTTCTCCATAATAAGTAAGTGGTAGTTGCTTAGATTGCTGTCATCATTGTCCCTTTCCGTCAT
>JADFXF010000022.1:522-28923 GCA_015233685.1 Nitrospirota bacterium
CGGAATGACAAAATGAGGCCGGAATGACGGACTAAGAGAAGGACGGTACAGAAATCGTTGCAACTTCCAATGAAAGCTTGTTTTATCCGACAGAATAAATTTACCGTGATGATAAAAACTGGACGTTTCTTTTGACAAAATGTTATGCTCTAACATGTGTTAAGGAGGTAACAAAGGATTTTCTGAGATGATGGAATTAGCGGAAAAAATCAAGGCGCTCTCAGGTGAAATTCGCCAGAGATATGATTTCGTAAAAAACAAGGAATCTACGGAAATTGCGCTCATACTTCCTTTCATTAAAAGTCTCGGCTATGACGTCTTTGACCCGTCGGAGGTCGTTCCCCATTACTCGATTGCGGTTGACCATCAACAATCTGTTACGGTTGACTATGCCCTGCTACGGGATGGACAACCGGAAATAATAATAGAGTGTAAACACTGGGGTATGAATCTCGACATGGAGCGTAATTCCCTTAGGGAGACATTTCCTCTGTCGCAAGCCAAAATCGCCATATTAACAAATGGAATAATCTACCGGTTTTTTACGGACGCGGAAACTGAGCATCAACTGGACAAAGCACCGTTTTTTGAGTTCAGTATTCTGGAAGTATCTGATACCGCGGTGGAAACCCTTGATAAGTTTGTTAAACAAAACTTTGACCTCGCAAACATACTTACAGTTGCGAAGGAGATGAAAAGAGAGAAGGCCAAAAACGCCGCCTTAAATATCTTAATCAAAAGGAGAAAGGTCAGCAAGAAGGAAATATTTGTATTTCTGCGTGAAGATATAGCCGCGCCCGTGTCATGGAGCCTGCTTGAGTACTACAGGGGGATTACCGTTGCCAGCGGATATTATAATTTAAGGAGCCTTGAGCTGGTGCTCTTTACGAGGCGCTGTGACTTGCTAATCATAGATGAGTGCCACTTTGATGACATAGACGCCTTTTGCGAGTTCATGTATCATATCCAATATTCAAACGTATCGTTTAAGGTTCTGGCCATAATGAGCTCCACCACCGATATAGAGCAGGTGCGCCAGCTCCTTTCCCAGTGCGACATAGTTATTGATATAATCATCAGGCCTTTTACCATAAGACGTCTCTACTCTTACATTGAAGACGCCTTCGGCGTGAAAAAATCGTTTGATGTGGGCGTGAAAGCCATTACGTCTGAACAGTTAAAGAGAGGACTGGTAGCGGCTGAAAACGTGTATGTCCCCGGCAAGGATGAGCACTTAATCGAATGCGGCGTCGTTCTGGACGATGAGCATGTCAGGGAGTTGATAAAATTCAATATATCAAAAATCAAGGTTCACAAGGATGTATATAAATTTATCAATTGCTGGGAATTTACAAAGTGCAAGGACTTTGAGGACTGCCCATCGTTTATAAACGTTGACGCGGATGGCTTTCTGGACGGGGTCAACGCCGGAAGGGCCTGTATGTACATAAACGCCACACTCGATATGTGCGGTGGGGGCAGGAAGTACAAGTCGTGGGAAGAGAAGATAAAGGTTACGTGCCAGAACTGTGAATTCTATAAGATGATACTGACGTGCAACGACGGCAAAATCCCCCCCTCTATCAAGTTGATGGCCCATATGGACAAAAATATTTTTAAAAGAAAGAGTATGGAATCGGCCAGAAACAGTTTTATGAAGAAGACAATAAATAAACCCAAGCCATAGCGCACCGTGGTTGATCGGCTTGTCTTGTCGTCATTCCGGCTTGTCCGGAATCGGTCTCTACATATTCGCAAGCCAAATAAGATTCCGGACAAGCCGGAATGACAAAATGAGGCCGGAATGACGGACTATTGGTAAAATAATTTTGCGAGGCCGCCCGGATTGCCTTTACAAAAAAAACACTAAGTGGTATAATCAGCGAGGCTGGATATAGGAGGGCAGGGTAGTTGGCAAAGCAGAGTATTTTGATAGTTGACGATGAGCCTGATATCCTGGAGGCGCTGTCTGATACGTTCATGTATGATTATGAAGTGCATAAGGCCTCAAGCGCCGCCGAGGCAATGGAAATACTGAAAAACAACACCATAGACCTTATCCTTACCGACCAGCGTATGCCCGGGATGACAGGCAGCGAGTTATTAGCCCGGATAGAAACAGAATACCCCAACATGGGGAAGATTATACTGACCGGCTACAGCGACATCTCCTCAACTATTGACGCCATTAATAAAGGCGCGGTTGATAAGTACCTGACAAAACCGTGGGACAGCGACAAGATTCGCCGCATAGTCATGGAGGTACTACAGGTGCGGATGCAGCGTATGATTGCAGACAGCAAGACCCTTGAGGAACAGCTTGTCCAGAACGCCAAGATGGCGTCCATAGGCGAACTGGCCGCTGGCATTGCGCATGAGATAAACAATCCGGTTGGTTTTATTCATTCCAATATGGGCAATCTGCGCAAATTCTTCCTCAAGATAAGCGATTTGATAGCGCTCTATGACGAGTTAGAACTTCCGGCCGCATCCAAAGAGGCAGTACAAAAGGTGAAGGCCGATATTAACTATGACTATCTGAAGACCAGAATAAACGAGATGATAGAAAGATCAATCGTCGGCACAGAACGTATCCAGAAGATAATCATGGACCTGCGCTCCTTCTCCCGCAAGGACACAGGGGAGGCCGCCGGGGCCGACATTAATGAGGCCATTGATACCACATCAAGATTTCTGACATACGAATACAAAGAGCGGATTAACATAACAAAGGATTTCGGCACGCTGCCAATGGTGGTGTGCAATATCGGGAAATTAAATCAGGTTTTTTTAAACATCCTTGCCAACGCCTGCCAGGCAATTGAGGGTAATGGCGAGGTAAAAATGAAGACCCGCAGTGAAGGCGACACGGTAAGGATTGAAATAAGCGATACGGGAAGCGGCGTTCCAAAAGATAAGATTGACAAGATATTCGAGACTTTTTTCACCACGAAGCCGGTTGGTAAAGGCACAGGGCTGGGATTGTCCATAAGTTTGAGTATCATAAAACAACACAAAGGAACGATAACCGTTGACAGCGAGCAGGGCAAAGGCACCACCTTTACAATAGTATTGCCGGTTGACGGCCGGCAGCAGCAGTAATCAGCGATATTAAAGACGAAGGGGGGTAACCCCCTTCGTCTTTAATATCGCACATGTTTTATCTATCGCACATGTTTTATCTATCGCACATGTTTTATCTATTGAACATGTTTTATCTGTTGAATTTGGGCTGCCGCCAGTTGGCGGCTTCAGTACTCCGGCTAACGGCTTATTTAAGCGCAAGGGGGCATATGCAATGAGCAGCGAGTTATATCTTGATCTGGTAAGTAAGACCATTATCTCCATGTTATCAAAAGAGATAGCCGTGGATGTTGGCACACAAGTAGGCGCGCGGGTTAATGAGCTGCTAAATAACACGCTTGCCGGCCTTATCTCTGACCAAATAGCAGCCCAGACAGACAAGTTAGGGCGCAGTATTGTGGCACTTGAAGGGGCGCTTAAACCCCAAATAAGCGAACTAGGCGCGGCAATCACAGAGATGCCGGGGCAAATAATAGAAAAATCAGGGCTTACCGGCGAAATAGAGGCAATAAAAGGCTCTCTTGCCAAGGGCCTTCAGTCACATAATGACGTCATGGCCGAGGTAAGGTCAATAAAAGAGGCTATAAACGAGGCGCTTCAACGCAACCTAGGTACGCAGATAGAGGGCGTCTCCTCAAAGATAGACGCGGCGTTTGCGGATATGGACAACAGAATGGCGACCATTGTGGAGTCAACCGCCAAACTCGCGGGCGAGACTAATCTTGATATGCTGAAACAGGTGGTGGACGGCATTGAAAGGCAGACAGGGGAGGTGGCGGCAGCCTCTGGTGCGATAAAGGATGATTTGTTTGCCGCTTTATCT
Source organism: Nitrospirota bacterium (assembly GCA_015233685.1). GTDB lineage: Bacteria > Nitrospirota > Thermodesulfovibrionia > Thermodesulfovibrionales > Magnetobacteriaceae > Magnetominusculus > Magnetominusculus dajiuhuensis. Next base: position 4,430 of record JADFXF010000022.1, read on the forward strand.
AGCATTGGCGAGACGCTTCAAAATAATCTTATCGGGCAGATAGTCGGGCAAATAGAAGGGATTTCCGAAAAGATAGACGCGTCGGTAAAACAATCCCTTCAGTCGGGGGAAGAAGGAGAAATGGTTAAGGGCGTTTATTACTCAATGAAAAAGTTGATAAACGATTTCAACAAGAAAAGGGAAAGCGCCATTGAGTTTAACAAGCAGTACCTTACAAGTATGAGCGATTTGAGAAAACACATTGAGGATGATTTAGGAAAACACATCATAGACGCGCAAGAGCAAAACACCATGCTCAAAAACGATATACAGAATTTAAACAGGTCACTGCAGCAAAACGTTAAGGAACAGAACAAGCTGCTTGTCGATATATTAGGGACTATAGAGAAGCAGCTTCCATTTTTCAGCGGCAAGGTTGACGACGCCTTATCACACATAGAAGGCAGGATAACAGGTTTTGAGCGCGCAACGCTGTCAAAGATGACGAGTACCAGTACCGATTTTATGAAATTTATAGACGAAAACGTAGTGAATAACCTTAAAGGCATTGGAAAGAATTATGGCTCAGTCATGGGTGGGCTTAGCGAAATAAAACAGTTGACTGATAGCAGCGTAAAAGACCAGACTGATATGCTTCAGGGTGTGTTTTTGTATGTGAAAAAGCTGTTGCAAATCTCGGAAAAGGAAAGGGACACCAACGAAAAGGTTTCCGTCGAGTTGACCAACGCCCTCGACAATCTCTACAGCCACATCAGACGCCTTGAGTCCGAAAACGATGAGCTTGACGTGGAGCTTCTAAGGCTTGCCGGTGATGATTATTTCAAAAACAAGTTTAAGCAGCTCGAAAATGAAGTGCATAAGGCACGCGGCCTTGCCGAAAAGTATCAGGAAGAGAAAATAGAATTGGAACAGAAGTATATGAGACTCCAGCAGGAATGGACATTGGCGCAGGAATTAGAAGGTAAGTGATATGACAGAAAGAGACGAGATAAGGATACAGGAGTTTTTACAGCGGTTAAAAGACGCCATGCTCAGGCTTGAGGATGTCGGCATGGAGCAGTTTGGCAGGAGGATAGAAAACCTGACCGCCAATGTTGGCATGTTCTCAAGGCACACGGTTAAAAGCGGCCTCGTCGGCATAACCAGCTCCGGGAAGTCATCCCTCCTCAATGTCCTGCTCGGCACCGGGAAGAAGATACTAAAGGAGCAAAGCAAGGCCACTACGAACATGATAGTGTTCTGTTCAAAGTCTCCGGAACCGGAGCTGGAGCTGAACTTCGACAACGGCAGCCAGGTGAAAAAGCGCGGCCAGGAGGTCCTGACCGAATCCATATGGAAATATACGTCGGAAGACGAAAACCCTCAGAATAAATTCAACGTAAAGTATATAAGGCTCGCCCTGCCTACTTTCCTGCTTGATGACGGCACGGAGATAGCGGACACCCCCGGACTTGACGCCTTTGGCAATAAGGAACACGAGGACCTCACTCTGCGTGAATTCCTGCCGCAGGCCGACATGATAATATATCTCTCCGCCATAACAAGCCCGATGAAAGAGACTGACAGGCGGGTTCTGAACAAGATAATGGACGCCGACCAGCGCATCATGTTCGTCCAGACGTGCAAGGCCGCAGTGGTGGAAAAGAGCCTCGGCGACGGCAGAAAGGAGACAGTAGCAGACCTGCTTAGTAAGTACAAGGGCGATCTGGAGAAATCCCTCGCGCCGTTTACAAAACTTAAGGACGCCCCAATCGTGCAGGTCGAGACCTCTCAGGCGATGAAATACATAAAGGACAATAATGAGGTAGCCGCATGGCAGAACTCCGGCATGGACGAGTTTGTCTTTGTAATTAAGAGCCTCGTAAAGCAGCTTCAGGGCGAGTATGCCCTGAAAAATTTGAAGAAAACCGTTGACGAAACAAACGCCCTGAATAATCTTATTAAAAACACGATAGGCGAAGACGCCAATAAAGAAGCCAATATTGAGCAGCAAACAAAAGACCTGGCAAGCCTCAGTGGCTTTCTCCGGCGAATGATGAGAGACAAGGACGCCCTTGTTGCAAAGTGGAAGGGGCATCTCAATCCCACAGAGCTGTATAACTACTACAATCTGGAGCTGTCGAGAATCTTTGGCTACAGATATAACTATAACCCGCTGCACGATAAGGAGTTTATGTCACGGGTAGAGGAGATAAGAGAGAAGACTCAAAACGTAAAGAACGATTTTCTCAACGCCATTGACGCCGCCAAGGCAAGATACACGGAGTCTTTCAACGAGCTGGGGCTTGAGGTCAGGCGCGCGGACATGCAGGCAACAAGCATGTCAAGTTTCTTCCTGCCCAATGTGCAGAAAAAACGAGTCTCAGACGCAACAGGGGCAGCACAGACCGCCAGCAAATTTGGGTTCTTTAAGGATACGAAGAAAGAGGCCGCGGCGGCGGAGTTCATAGATAAGGATAAGTTCATTCGGGACCTTAAGGTGTCGCTCTCCATGTTTTTCGAGCCGCTGAGCAGCCACCTTGACTGGTGGTCTAATACGATTATGTATTCTTTCATGGAGCCGCTTCAGAAGAAAATAGTCTCACTCAATGACGACATAGCAAGGATAAAACGCGGTGTATCATTTGACGAGGCGCAGTACAACGCTCTGGTTGCGGTAAGTAACGAGCTTGAGGATATTCTGGGTGAAGTCTCATATCTGTATAATGTTGACCCATCACAGAGAAAGACAGTCCGTTTTAACAGATACGCGTCGAGGGTACTTTCAGATAAGGGCGCTGGTGACAGCAGAAACCTGTTCTTACAGCTCGGAAGCCGACTCTTTGAGAGCCTGTTTCATACGTATTATCTGGACTGCCTCGGTGGCATTTCGGAGCCTAAAACGGTAGCCCTGATAGGGCAGGACTATGATACGCAGATTGATTTTTCACGGCGTTTGTTGAGACTAAGCGGTGGGCAGGTGTCAATGCTTAACAAGATGGAACGCCCGTTTTCGATTAACTTATCTGATTCAGCCAATTTAGAAGGCACCCTTCGAAACGTTGAAATAGCGGGGGAGTTTGGCGGGCTGTTGTCTTTTTATATACTTGGCAACGACGCGCCCTCAATGAGTCTTGTAAAGTCGGCGGGTATATTTGACAAGGTGGACATTATACAGGTGATGGTAGAGGACATGCACAGGGTGGCTTCGGCGCTGACAGACCTTGTGCGGAGGAATCTGTTTTTTGATATGTTGCTTGCCCACAGGGATAAGCTCCTGCTTACGAATCCCTCGGCTGCGTATTTCCAAAAAGACAGGCTCCATATACTTGTCACTGAGGCAATTGCCGAGATAGACAGGGTTTTTCGTTCAGATTCGGTTGGTGCGGTCAGGTGGTTTATATATGAGAATTTTGAGATAAGGTATAACTACTTCAATCTGCTGTCAAACCGGCTTATTGAAGGGGGCATACAGCCGGAGGATTGTCTGAAGGAATGGAAGGATGTCGGCATTCCGCTTGATGAACCCTTCAGCGAAGCCACGCTGCTTGAGCAGTTTGAGGAACTTCTGCAAAACGTGTAAGGGTGGGCAAAACGTAGCGAAATTTACGGGGTGAAGGGGGGGTTACCCCCCCTTCGTCGTTGATCCTTATGCTTCTGCACGGGTAAATGAGTGGTAGAGTTCCCTTAGCGATTCTAAGAAGCAGCTTACCATGTATGCGGTCTCATCGTTGAGATTAATGCCGCCTGCGGCGAGGTCGTGGCGAAGCTCCATCCATTGCCGGGGGTTCCATACACCGCCGTTGTTTTGTATAAAAACAGTCGCGCTGAGGTTTAGCAGGCTCATGGCATTCATGTTGCCGATGGCGGAGTTCCTCAGCGGCTTTAGAGATTCAAGGACAAGCCCTAATGAAGTAATATCGGTGTCTGAAAGCTCAAAGCCCCTCTTCTGAATGTCAAGCAGCAGGTCAAGCCACTTGTTATGGTCCCACTGGCCACCGTTGAACATTACAAATTTCACGGCGTAATCTACGAGCAGGCTAAAAGTCACCTCTTCCCCTGAATAAAACTGGTAATTCCCTCTGCCGCCGGTCTTGGCCGCATACATCGCCATGTCGGCCTTTTTGATAAGGGCACCCGCTTCGGTTGCCGATGTGGGATACATGCTGATTCCTATACTCGTGCCAATCGGACACAAATAGCCCTTTAATTCAACAGGCGCCTGCAGTGTCTCGATTATCTTGCCGGCAACGGCGGCCGCGTCTTTTTCACTTGTTACTTCGGTCAGGATAACGGTGAACTCATCCCCGCCCATGCGGGCGGCCGTATCGGATTCCCTTAGGCACGACGTGAGCCTTCGAGCCGTTTCCTTAAGCAGTTCATCTCCGGCGTCATGGCCAAGCGTGTCGTTTATGCGCTTGAACTTGTCCAAATCGAGATAGAACAGGGCAAGCATCCGGTTGTTCCTCTTTGCCAGCGAGATGGACTGGGCAAGACGGTCAAAGAACATGGTGCGGTTTGGAATCCCTGTAAGGTTGTCATAGAGGGCCATGTGCCTAAGGCGTCTTTGTACGCGCCTGCGCTCTATTATACCGGCAAGCGTGTCGGCTATCGCGTGCAGGAAATCGTCTGTCCTTTCATCCCTCGTATGCCCGTGCCTGACATACATATTTACTACGCCGAGGACCTTGTCTTCCGAGATTATCGGCACACAGTAGTGGCCGTGCGGTTGCATAGCATCGAATCTTACATCGTGCTGGTCATCTATGCAGTCGGAGAAGACGAGTTTCCGGGTAGAGGCAGCCCGTCCGCAAAGGCAGTAACCGAAGGGCACCCTCGCGCAAACCTCTATGAGATGGCCACCAAGTCCCTGCTGAGCTACCATCTCAAGTTCTTCCTCTGCCTCGACTGTCAAAAATATTGATCCCTTTTTTTCAAGCGCCAGCCACGATACCGACAACATCATCTCAAGTGTGCGCTCAAGATGCTCCTTTAACGTTATAGGCTCAAGGGAGGCGCGAAGCACCTTGCTTATAATCTTTTGTATCTCATAGTTTCTTTCGATTACCAGTTCCCTTTGTTTGCCCTGCTCAAGCTGCTCTTTGAGGCGCTTATCGGATTCGGCAAGGTCAGCACGGCTGAGTTGTACCTTATCATTCAGATTGTCCGCCATTTCGATCATCTTTTTTTCTTTCACATGTTTTTGCAGCGCCAGCTTGATAAGGATGTTGAGTTCTGTCTCTTTAAATGGTTTTATAATGTATCCGGAGGGGCATGTTTTGAGTGCACGGTCTCTGAGTTCATCGCTGCTGTATGCCGTCAGGTAAATTACGGGGATGTCCAGCTCGCCGCGAAGGCGCACAGCGGCCTCTATGCCATCTACCTGGCCTTTGAGCTTTATATCCATCAGGATTAAATCGGGGTTTGTTCTTCTGGCAACCTCGTAAGCGTCCTCGCCACGGGATATAGTCTCTGCAATCTCGTATCCCATCTTCAGGAGCCTGTTTTTAATCTCTAATGCGACTATGCCCTCGTCTTCGACTAAGAGTATCCTTGCCTTTGCCACCGTTATGCCCCCCACAGGCGGAATCAATGTATAACCGCTATACTATATAAACATTATCTTGTTAATGTCAAGTGCCTCTGCCAGGGCAAACGCATTAGAAACTTACACCAGTAATTCCCTCTCCTGGATTGCCGCTTTCGCGGGAATGACAGAATAAAAAATATGAAAATGCCAGACAAAGCCGAACAAATGAACACCAAAAATATCATGCCATTCTCTTTTTTTGTCATTCCTGCGGAAGCAGGAATCCATGAAACCATCGGTCAGCGCTAAAAGTGTAGGCAATTTCTGTCTCCAGATAAGCCCCTTGCTTCTGTCCACCGGGTGCTGTCCGATAATCTCGTACTGAATATCACGCTTGGCTCTGGTAACAAAAAACACCCTCGATTTGTGGAAGGCGCATAATATGTATTTTATCATAGGGAAAGAGCTAAGGCATCTAATGTCGGAGAAGGCCGCGGCGGCGGACGAATCAGCCCGCATATGGTTAGACAACTACGGTCGGCTTGGGCGTAATCTTGGGATAAAACCCTGAGCAGAGCGGGAAACAGGACGTATCAATTGGCAAAGCGCTGCCACAATATATGCCCTTTAAAAAATATTATTTTAGGGCATTGACTTTTTCGCCGCAATAGGTTAACATACAAACGCCCTTTTAAAGGGCTAAGCAAGCAGTAAGGAGTGTTTTAACATGTCATTTGAAGGAAAAGTAAAGTGGTTCAACGTCAGCAAGGGGTATGGTTTCATTAGCAAAAGTGATGGGGAAGATGTATTTGTCCACTATTCGGCTATTAAGACCAGCGGGTTTAAAACGTTAGAGGAAGGACAGATGGTATCCTTCGACGTTGAACACGACAAGAAAGGATTGAGAGCAACTAACGTGGCAATCATAGACTAGTACGCTAGACAATCCAGAAAGGTAAACATTTAAAAGGAAGGGACTGGCCGCCGGGGTTTAGGGTGTCGGGGTTTGAAGGTTGGAGCTCAAAAAGCAATAACAAGCGAATCCTTTAGGAGCCATGGGTTTGGCTGCTGGATCTTAAAGGTTTGGCTGGTCCTTTTCAAATTGTATTCTCAGGCTGTCTGTGAGTATCGGGGCGTTTGTGAAGGTTCCTCCCGTGTTTCTGGTCGTTTCTCCGTTGTCCGTTCTGAAAGGTGTCTGTCGCCTTGTAGCGTCTGCAATTCGCGGTATTTGACAGGGCAATCGCATTAGAAAAATTAGGCAGAAATTGCCTACACTTTTAGCGCTGACCGATGGTTTCCTGGATTCCTGCTTCCGCAGGAATGACAAAAAAAGAGAATGGCATGATATTTTTGGTGTTCATTTGTTCGGCTTTGTCTGGCGTTTTCATATTTTTTATTCTGTCATTCCTGCGAAAGCGGCAATCCAGGAGAGGGAATTACTGGTGTAAGTTTCTAATGCGATTGCCCTGCGGTATTTGACAATCGGTTGCCATGTGTGTTATGTTTGTATCAAGTTTAAAACCGTTCAAAAAGGAGAATGAATCTATGAAGAAATTGTTTTGGGTGTTTCTGTCGTTGTTATTAGTGCTGACACTGAGTGGGGGCATTGTGTATGCCGAAGGTAAAAAGAAGGCGGCTTCCACGCCTAAAAAGGGTAGTATCCTATACGTGTGCAACTGCGACGATAACTGTACGTGTAATACCGTAAAGACGAAGCCCGGCAAATGTAAGTGCGGCAAGAAGCTGGTACCAATGCATGTGTTAAAAATAGAGGGCGACGAGGCAATCCTCTGCACATGCGGAAAGGGCTGCACTTGTAAACTGGACAAAGATGACCCGACAAAATGCGGCTGCGGCAAGCCCGTAAAGAGGGTAAGCATCAAAGGGATGTACGTGTGTGCCTGCGGCGATACGTGTGAGTGTAACACGGTATCGAAAAAGCCCGGCAAATGCCCATGTGGCACTAAGTTAAAGAAAGTGGAATAGTTTCTTTGATAATGAAGTGGGGAAAGGGTGTGAGATGGACGCCCCTTCCCCATTTGTTTTAAGAACAGGCATTGAATTTCGGCATAAACTATTGACGAAACTGGTAAATATCAAAGACGCCATACTTTGTTGAAGTGGCTGATGTATGATGTACAAACTGTGTTATTTTTTCTCGTTCCTATGCCTGAGATACCCGACGGCGGCTGGCAGTAAGGATATTATTATTATAGCGAATATGACTACCGTAAAGTTGTTTTTGACTATTGGGATGTTGCCGAAAAAATATCCGCCTGATAAGAATATGCCTACCCAGCATAGGCTGCCGAGGATGCTATAGACTATAAAGCGCCGGTAGTTCATCTTGCCGATGCCGGCTACAAACGGGGCAAATGTCCTTATAATCGGTGCAAAACGGGCTAAGACGACCGCCTTTGCGCCGTATTTATCGTAAAACTTTCTCGTACGCTCCAGATATTCCTTGTTCAGCAGACGGGAGTTCTCGTATTGAAATACCTTCGGGCCGATATAGCGCCCCACCCAGTAGTTTACATTATCGCCGATTATCGCGGCCAGAGAAAGTCCTATTATCAGCCAATGGAGCTTAAGCGTGCTGATGGCCGAAATCGTTCCCGCCGCAAACAGGAGTGAATCTCCGGGTAAAAATGGCGTTACAACAAGCCCTGTCTCACAAAATATTATCCCCGCAAGCAGGGCGTATGTCCACATGCCGTAGCTGTTTGCTATTGCGCCAAGGTGCTTGTCGAGGTGCATGACGATTTCTATAAATTGTTTCAACAAGTCTATCATTGCCAGTTTGCCCTCCAGGTTCTCTTAATGGAATAGGTAAAATAGATAACAAGGCCGATTATTAGCCACACTATAAGCCTCATCCACGTGTCAAGCGGAAGTCCTGACATGAGATAAAGACAAAAGAGTATCCCGCCTATGGGGACAGCAATACCGCCGGGGGCCTTGAATTTCCTGCGTATTTGCGGCTGTGTGTATCTTAGAATCAGTACCCCCGCGCAGACTATCAAAAAGGCAAGAAGCGTCCCTATGCTCACCAGCTCTCCGGCTATCTGAATCGGCAGCAGCGACGACGCCACACACCCAAAAAGCCCCGTTATAATGGTCGCTATATGCGGGGTTTTGAATCTCTTGTGGACTTTGGAGAAAATCTTCGGTATTAGCGAATCCCTCGACATTGAATAAAATATCCTCGACTGGCCCATCAACAGCACAAGTATCACAGACGATAACCCTGCTATCGCGCCGATTTTAACAAACGGCGAAAGGAAATGGAGCTTCATCACATCTACCGCAACCGCTATAGGGGCCGGCACCCGCAGGTCTGTGTAGTGTACCACCGACGTTAACACCAGTGAGACGCCCACATAGAGGACTGTGCAAATGATAAGGCTGCCAAGTATCCCTATGGGCAAATCCCGCTGAGGATTTTTCGCCTCAGAGGCAGCCGTTGATACCGTGTCAAATCCGATATACGCGAAAAACCCCACACCCGCCCCGCGCAGTATCCCGCTTAATCCGAAAGAACCAAACTCACCCGTGTTGGGCGGTATAAACGGAGTAAGAAAAGCCGGATTCATAAAAAACGCCCCCACGGTGATAAATATAACCAGTATCAATACCTTTATTACAACTATCGTGGAGTTGACCCATGAGGAAAACCTTATCCCCATAACAAGCACTACGGACATGGCGATTACGATAAAAAGGGCAGGGACGTTTAAGGCGTCTCCTGTTACGACCCATTTATGGACAGCGGGATCATATGTAAATGGAGGCCCGCAGAGATACTTAGGTATGCGGATACCTATATCACCAAGGAAACTAACCACATAGCCAGACCATCCAATAGCCACAGTTGAGGCCCCAAGGAAATACTCCAGAATCAAGTCCCAGCCGATTATCCACGCTATTATCTCACCCAATGCCGCGTAGGCATAGACATAGGCGCTTCCAGATATGGGAATCATCGAGGCCAGTTCGGCATAACACAGCCCCGCAAACCCGCAGGCGACAAAGGCCAGAAGGAAAGACAGCACAATCGCCGGCCCGGCATAAGTTGCCGCGGCATGTCCGGTCAGGATGAAAATCCCCGCCCCGACTATTGCCCCCACGCCAATGGCCGTGAGATCCATAGGGCCAAGCGTGCGCTTAAGACAGCCCTCTTTGCCGCCATCAGAAAACGCCTCTTTCTGCAGGGAACCTATTGATTTCTTCTGTAATAGTCTTGCAAATGTCTTCAGTTAAGCGGCTCCTTAAGATGTGTGAAATGCGCTATGCCTGATATAACAGTACATTATCCACGCCTAATATACAAAAATGGCTACTCTAAAAGCAACTGGCGGTGGCTCTCTGTGCGATAGGATATCTCCTTCGCGCCAATATTATAGTGAATCAAGGGGGTACCTCTATCCACGGCAAATTTGTTCTCCATCATAAGTAAGCGGTAGTTGCTTAGATTGTTGTCATCTTTGTCCCTTTTTGTCATTCCGGCTTGTCCGGAATCGTCACTTAAATGGTTGTTTTATGATGATTTTGCCTATTCTGAGATATAAGGACAGATTCCGGACAAGCCGGAATGACAGACAAAGAAGAGAACAGTCTGGAAATCATTGCAACTTCCCATGAGAACTTGTTTTATCCGTCAGAACAAATTTGTCGTGTACCGCTATCATTGACAATTCCCCTTGCCGCTTGTATAATGAAACTATGAGTGTGATGACGATACCAGGAGTGTTAAGAGAGAGACTTGGTGACGACGGGGTTGATGCGCTTCTTGCCGTATTCAGCGAAGTAAGCCTTAATACTCGTAATGATTTAGCTACTAAATCTGATATAAAGGACATGGCGACCAAAGACGACATTAAGGCCGTCCGCCAGGCCACCAAAGACGACCTTGATAAATTGAGATTTGAACTGAAATCCGAAATAGAGAAATCAAAAGTAGATTCCATAAAATGGATGTTGGCCTTTTGGGCATCACAAATCGGCATACTGATCGCCGCTATGGGTGTAATGTTTAAATTTTTCATTAAATAACGCATTATAAAACCCCTATCGCTGCCGCGTGGAAATGAGCGAAGTCCTTAAATGCCGCTAAAACGTGTATTCGGAATACCCGACTTCCACTATTACGCTACTGCCGATGGGTTAACGGCTATTTTTAAACGTCATCCATGCAGGATTGTCATTACCGCCGCCAACAGGGCTAACCAACTACCCCTCTTCCCCGACTAACCGCCCCCTGATTTTTCGGGGGAACTCCTGTAAAAAATAATATTGACAAATAATTTTTTTTTGTGTATGCTCATACATAAGAGTGTGCGTACATATCAACAGCGTGCATAAGCTTTGCTATCAGGATTCGTTGAAGGCTCGGGTAAATAATCATAGCAAGGGCGCTATCCACAAAGTGGGTATACCATCGGAAGAGTGGGTGTACAATCAGACTGCTTTAAGACAATAAATATTAATCTCTAAACACTGCAGGGGAAAAAGTTTTAACTGCAAGGAAAAAGGAGTCCGCCAATGAGCAATATCGCAATAGCCGAGTTACAGGAAGGTAATATTGAGGAGTTAACGGTTGTCGCCGAAGAGCTGAATGTCGAGGGTGCCTCAAGCATGAGGAAACAGGAACTGATATTTGCAATACTTCAGGCTCAGGCTGAGAAAACCGGCAATTTGTTTGCCGAAGGAGTACTTGAGATTCTCTCTGACGGGTTCGGGTTCCTACGTTCACCGGACTACAGCTACCTGCCCGGCCCTGATGACATCTATGTCTCGCCTTCACAGATAAGGAGGTTTAACCTGCGTACCGGTGAGCTTGTCTCCGGGCAGGTGCGCCCTCCAAAGGAAAACGAGAGGTATTTTGCCCTTTTGAAGGTGGAGGCTATAAACCATCAGGCACCAGAGCAAAACATCACACGCCCTCTGTTTGACAATCTGACGCCATACTACCCCACAGAGAGGCTCCATTTAGAGTATGACGTTACCGATTACTCCACACGTGTCATGGAGTTAATCGCCCCAATCGGCAAGGGCCAAAGGGGACTGATTGTGGCCGCCCCCAGGACAGGCAAGACAATGCTGTTACAGTCCATCGCCAAGTCAATAAGGGCAAATCACAAGGAAGTACACCTGATAATCCTGCTCATTGACGAACGCCCGGAGGAAGTCACCGACTGGAAAAGGCAGGTTCAGCAAGCTGAAATCATAGGCTCGACCTTCGACGAACCGCCCCACAGGCACTGCCAGGTGGCCGAGATGGTCATCAACAGGGCAAAAAGACAGGTGGAGTGCAAAAAAGATGTCGTCATCTTACTTGACAGTATCACCCGCCTTGCCAGGGCATATAACGCGGTCATTCCTGCAAGCGGCAAGGTGCTCTCCGGTGGACTTGACGCCAATGCGCTTCAGAAACCGAAACGTTTTTTCGGTACGGCGAGAAACATAGAAAACGGCGGCAGCCTGACAATCATAGCCACTGCCCTGGTTGACACGGGAAGCCGTATGGACGATGTCATCTTTGAGGAGTTCAAGGGCACAGGCAACATGGAACTCCACCTTGACAGAAAACTCGTTGACAAGAGGATATTCCCAAGCATAGACATCAACACCTCCGGCACGAGAAAAGAAGAGCTGCTGGTAAGCAAGGAAGTCCTCAACAAGATGTGGGTGCTTAGGAAGGTGCTGAATCCTCTAAGCAGTGTTGAGAGCATGGAGTTTCTGCTTGCCAAACTAAAAAATACGAAGGCCAACAAAGAGTTCCTCGATATGATGAATAAATAATCGCAGGGCTTACCAAAAAAGTGGATATGTATTATTTTTTTATAGCAGTTATGTTACACTAGTCACGGACATGATGGAGGAGATAATGCGATGAGGTCATGCTATACGGAGGGATGGAATAACATGTTTGGAAGCAGGAAGTTATTGACACTGGTCAAAGTGGCCACATTATTAGTTGCACTGATGCTGACTTGCTCTTTTGCCGCGGCGTCCTCTATATCAGGGACAATCGCAACAGGTACGTTGTTGGAGGATAATGGTGTAAGCGGGGTAACGCTAACCCTCTCCGGGGCCAGCACCGCCACAACTACTACCGATAGCAACGGTACGTATACCTTTACAGGACTTTCCGACGGGGACTATTCTATAACGCCCGCCAAGAACGGCTTTACGTTCAATACAATGAGCGGTAGTACAGTATTTGCCACATCAATTTATCGCGTGACAATAAGCGGGTCAGACTTAACAGGGATTAACTTTATAGCAACAAACGCCACACCGTCCTCAGGCTCAATATCAGGAACAATTACAAGCGGTTGGGGTGTGGAGGCATATGGATTAAGCGGGATAACGGTGATCCTTTCCGGAGATTCCGGCACCACAACTACTACCGACAGTAGCGGCAATTATACTTTTACAGGGCTTGCTGACGGCAACTATGCTGTAACGCCAAGTAGCGGCGGCTATACATTCTCCCCGTCGTACATCAGCGTGACGTTAAGCGGCGCTGCCTCTACCAGGAATAACTTTACAGCAACAACCGCCACACAGTCCTCAAGCTCAATATCGGGGTCAATTACAACCGGTTATCAGTTGGAGGCATCCGGAGTAAGTGGGGTATTGGTAATCCTCTCCGGAGATGGCAGCGCCACAACAACCACCGACGGCTACGGTATGTATTATTTTACAGGGCTTCCCAATGGAAACTATACTGTAACGCCCAACAAGAGCGGCTATGCCTTCAACCCGACAAGTGCTGGTGTTACATTGAGTGGGTCTGCTGTTACGAAGAATTTTACGGCGGCCACTGCCACAACAACCACCTCTGCTATATCCGGGACAATCTACAAAAACGCTGTAGGAGCAAGCGGGGTAACGGTAACCCTCTCCGGGGCTTCCAGCGCCACAATCATCACCGGCAGCAACGGCATGTTTGGTTTCACGGGACTTTCTAACGGAAGCTATACTTTAACGCCAAGCCTGAGCGGCTATACGATCTCCCCATCAAGCAAGAGCGTGGCGTTAATCGGCTCTGACTCTCCTGGAAATAACTTCACCGCTACCAGCAGTGGCGGCGGTGGCGGTGGCGGAGGAGGAGGCGGTGGCGGTGGCGGTGGCGGTGGCGTTTCCATCTCTGTATCGCCCACAACATTTAATTTTGGTACTGTGCAGGCAGGTAGTGTATCCCAGTCTGCCGGGTTTACGATATACAATCCCGGCGGCGCTTACCTTAACATCACCTCAATAGCGAACACAGGGGGTGATACAGGGATGTTTACAATCTCAGCCGGCACATGTTCAAGCCTTGCGCCCTCAATTTCTCCCGGCAGCGACTGTGCAGTAAATGTCACATTTTCGCCCACCTCCAGTGGCGCGAAATCAACCACTATGCAAATTATCTCTAACGCGGCCACTACGAATATAACATTAAGCGGCACGGGTGCCACACCCACACCGACACCCACACCAACCCCAACGCCTACACCGACACCCACACCAACCCCGACACCCACACCAACCCCAACGCCCACACCAACTCCAACGCCCACACCAACTAAGGGCGACCTCTTTGGAGACGGCAGGGCAGACATACTTTGGAGGAATTACTCCACAGGAGTAAACGTCGTATGGGACAACGCCACTACTGACTCGCCTCAGATGTCGCTTTTACCGGCTGTTTCCGATGTCAATTGGCAAATAGTCGGCGTGGGGAATTTTGGAGGCGGCGCTGCGACTGACATACTATGGAGACACCAGATCTACGGCTACAATGTTGTATGGCATATGTCCGGAGCATCCATCACATCGGCAGAGTTATTGCCCTCTGTAACAGACACAACATGGACGATTACGGGGACAGGGAATTTCAGCGGTACAGGCAACACCGATATCCTGTGGAGAAATACCTCTAGCGGCGCAAATGTCGTATGGCACATGAACGGCACCTCTTTGCAAACTTACGCGTTATTAACACCGGTTACGGATACAAACTGGGTTATAGCCGGCATGGGAGACTTCAAGGGCGACAACTCAACGACCATACTATGGAGACACCAAACCTACGGCTACATAGTCTACTGGTATATGAGCGGGACAACAGTAACCGCGTATGGCTTGCTGCCAGACCTGACGGTTGCGGACGCCAACTGGCAAATCGTGAGTATAGCCGATTTCGATGGCGACGGTAAACCGGACATACTCTGGAGACACCAGATATACGGCTACAACGTTGTCTGGTTTATGAATGGCACGACAATTAAAAGCTTAAAATTGCTGAATACGGTTTCCGATACTAACTGGAACGTAGCAGGTCCGCGTTAAAAACGGGATGAGGCGCCCACAAAAACGTGGGTGCCTCATCTGACTCATATCATTTACGACGAGACAGCCCCCGTAAATAATCGGCCCGGTGGGCATTTCTGCTTTGGCGTGTGACAACCTAAAAAATAATTTGACTTTGTTATATAAAATATTTATAATATGGGTGGGTTGGTATAGTGATAGGAGACTATCTCAAAAAGTGCCGTCAGAAGGCGAATTTGTCGTTAGAGGATGTCTCTGCTACGACGATGGTGAAGTTGTCTTATTTGAAGGCACTGGAAGACGAGGACTTTCAGTCGTTGCCCTGCGAAGTCTATACCAAAGGGTATATTCGTGTCTATTTGGAATCCATGTCTGTGGATAGCGCAGAGGGTTTGAGGATTTTTCAGGAGGAGGGGCTTGCTTCAAATGTTGTCGGCCGCAGCAATCACATAAGGGTTAATACCGGCGCGGCAGAGGCAGCGGCGGATTTGATCAGAAGGCCTTATGCCTTCACCTCCCTGGAGAAACATAAGCCTGATTACACGCGGCCTTTAGTTTATGTGCTCGTTTTCCTGGCCTTTTTGGTTGTAATAGTGTATTCGACCAGGCTGTTTAGTTTCACGAAGGGAAGTAATACTTCTGCAACACGTTCTGTTGACAGCGTTGACAACCGGATGCTTAGAAATACCCCGCCGTCTGACAAGCTACAGACGCCCCCCACGCTTGAGAAAGGGTCTGTCATGAAATCGTCAGGTTCAAAGAAACCAGCCCTAAAGCCCTCCATCAAAATAAAAGAATCAATGAACTTTATTAAGATGTCGGTTGCAGAGGCTAGTATCCCCAGTCAGCCTCAGCCTTCAACAAGACATAAGCCGGAATTGACTAAAATAGATGACATGTCCAGGGCCATCGTGAAAATGAAACATGTGACAGCCTCGCTTAAGTCTCTGAAGACGGCCATTGAAAAAGTTAAATACACCGGAGTACCCCCCGGCAACAATAAACCTGCAAGTCTATCCGAAAGTCGAATAGAAGTGCAACCAGATACGCCAGGCGGGGAAGTAGCCAACCCACAGACCAACCCACAAGCCAACCCACAACTGGCTGTGGCAACGCCGACAAAGGGACAGGAGTTGAACATCCCGGCCGTTGATGATTCTGCTATTTCTTCCTCTAAAGACAGCGACATATCGGGAACAGATTTATCAGGCGTTCAGCCTGCTAACGCAATGGGAAAATGCGAGATGTTAGAAAAGGGCAATACCTTTTAGATAGCGCGCGCACCTCACCAATAAAATTAAGAAATCAGGTGGATATCAGAGGATTGGAGGCCAGTCATGAGTGGGGGTGATTTACTCGTCGTAGGATTAGGGGCAATATTGGGAGGTGCGGTAAATGCGCTTGCCGGCGGTGGAACGCTTATCACATTCCCCATACTTACTGCCGTCGGTGTCCCTGCCGTTGCGGCCAATGTAACGAATACGATTGCCCTTTGCCCCGGTTATCTCGGCGCTACGTTCGCACAGATGAAAGAACTGCGGGGCCAGTGGTCCAGGCTGTGGTTACTGCTGCCAATAAGCCTTATTGGCGGCATAGGCGGTGGTGTGCTGCTTTTGAATACTAATGATCAGGTGTTTCGAAGGCTTGTGCCGTTTCTTATTCTTATGGCCGTGGTGTTGCTGGCCTTTCAGGACAGGATGCGTGCGTGGGTGATGAGCCGCGCTGGCCGCCACGACGGGGCAGTCCTGCACAAGGGATGGTCAATACTGCCGATTATTCCCGCTGCCATTTACGGGGGCTATTTCGGTGCCGGCCTCAGCGTTATCGTGCTTGCCGTGCTTGGACTTGTGGTGGAAGAGTCATTTACCCGTCTCAATGCCCTAAAGCAGGCGATTTCGTTCAGCATTAATATTGCGGCCGCAATCTTTTTCCTGTTTTCAGGGAAGGTTGTCTGGTCTGCCGCCGCTGTTATGGCCGTATGCGCCCTTGCGGGAGGGGTTATGGGCGGACGGTTGGCAGGGTGGATTAAGCCATTAACACTGCGCCGCATTGTGCTGGTTACCGGCACGATAGTCGCCGTGATTTTTTTTGTTCGGTAGGATAGCACCCCTTTACTCTTCCCGCCATACCTCTATGGCTACCTCCGGGCACATCTCGGCGCACATTGCACAGCCCGTACACAGTTCCATCTCATCTACAACCGCGGGAATGTATCCGGAGTTGTTAAACCCTGCGCTCAATCTGATTATCTTCTTAGGACACGCCGTTATACAAAACGTACAGCCCTTGCACAGTTCCCTGTTTATCTCTATCATTCCTTTCATCAACCCTCTCCACCTTTCTTCAGAAGTTGACGGGCGTGCTCCAGCGATATTTCGGTTATGCTGCCGCTTAACATTCGCGCAAGCTCCACCTGTCTGTCCTGCCCATACAGGGCATCTACTGTTATTGCTACCGCGTCTTCGGCTATGTGTTTGCGTATCCTTATGTGGCTGTCTGCCCTTGAGGCTATCTGAGGAAGGTGCGTGACACATAATACCTGGCGTCTTTTCGATAATTCCTTTAATTTGTCGGCTACGCGCTCTGCCGTCTCGCCCCCGATTCCGGCGTCAACCTCGTCAAACACCAGCACCGGTATGTCGTCATATTCGGCAAAGGCGCTCTTTAAGGCAAGCATCACCCTTGATAGTTCACCCCCGGAGGCTATCTTTTGCAACGGTCTCAGAGGTTCGCCGGGGTTGGCCGTAAACAAAAACTCCACCGAATCTGCCCCATCGCCGAAAAACACCACCGAGCCGTCCTCGTTTCTGTTTAGTGTAAGGCATATCTCAAAGCGCGCCTTTGGCAGGGCAAGGTCTTTCAGTGTCGCGGCTATCTCTGCCTCAAGGCGTCTGGCCGTTTCGGCCCTCTGGTTTGAGATTTGCGTGGCCGTGGCCTCAAGGTGTTTTTTCGCCGATGCTATTTCCCCCTCAGTTGTATCAAGTTTTTCGTTTATCGCCGTCAGCTCATCAAGCTGTACTGCGGCGCTGTCTCTGTAGTCCAATATGCCCTGCACTGTATCACCGTATTTTCTCTCCAATTTTCTTATCGTCTCAAGGCGAGTCTCGATGGTATCAAGCCGCTCTGGCACAAAGTCTATGTTGTCCTTATAGCGGCGAAGCATTACGGAGAGTTCTTTGACATAGGATTGCATCTCCTTTGCCATTGTAAGAATTTCCGCCGCGCTTTCGTCTATCTTCGCCAGCCTCTGGAGGGCATCCACGACAACCGCGGTTTGGTCTTCTATAGCCCCGTCTCTTTTGTGCATAACCTCGTAGGCGCTCTCGCTTAACTCTTTCAGCGATGTGAGGTTGGCAAGCACGGTTCGCTCTTTTGACAGCGCCTCTGCCTCTTTTACATCAAGACCAGCCGCCTCTATCTCGTCTATCTGGAATCGAAGGATTTCAATGCGCTTGTCCCTGTCTTTAATGTTTTCTGCGAGCCTCGTTTTTTCGTCTGACAAGGCGCGGTATCTGGCCAGTGTTGTTGAATATCCCTTTACCGCGTCCTCTATTTTGCCAAATGAATCGAGCAGACGCATCTGTTTGGCCTTTGACATCAGACTCTGGTTTTCGTGCTGGCTGTGTATATCCACAAGGGTCGCCCCGATTTCAGCGAGGGTCGCAATCCCCACAGAGGAGTCGTTGACGAAGGAACGATTTTTCCCCGTGGAAGACACAATACGCCGAATGATTAACTCATCTGAGACGTCTATGCCAAGGTCTTGCGCTGTCGTATTGCCCACAGCATCAAATATCGCCTCTACCGTTGTCTCCTTTGCGCCCGTTTTAATAAAGTTAGACTGCCCGCGCTGTCCAAGAATAAGCCCTAACGCATCAACGACTATGGATTTCCCCGCCCCGGTCTCCCCTGTTAACACATTAAGACCCTCATGGAGTTCCACCCTTAGCTCGTCTATCACTGCGAATTTTTTTATGAATAATTCCCTTAGCATATTAAATGCAAGCTCAATACGTTACCCGTCTGGGGTATAGCATAACCTAAATCCACCATCAAAGTAAAATATCGCTGTCGTTTCCATGCCGGAAGCGATATGGCTTTCAGCGATGGCTTTTTCCTTTTTTCGAATCTCTATGTCGGATTTAGGGTCACTGAATCATACTAATTCGCTGTTCAGTGGGATTTTTTAATCTTTTCAGTGACTTGATATATTCGATAAAGACCTCGGAGTCTATAAATCCGGTATCTACGGCGGAACTTGCCGCCTTTAACGGGGAAACAGCTTCAGCCCCCTGTGACGGCTTAAAACTATCGCCCCCCTTGGCGATATATTCGCTTAAGGCTATTTTGTAGTAGGCGTCCATTTTAACAGGCACGTATTTCCCTGTACCCCGCGCCTTTATCTCCATGCCCGCAACACGTTGTCCCTTTGGCTTTGACAAGTCCATGACAAATCTAAGGCCGGAGGCGTATATAAAAGGGGGCTTTTTCATTTTACTTATCTGAAAATCTATGGTTGACTCAATGGCGTCTTTTATCTGATAACCTTTGAGCTTCAGGATATATATCGTATTGCTAAAGGGCATGAGTGTGTAGGCGTCGGCGATTGAGATATTGCCCTTTGGCAGGTCAATACGCGCGCCCCCGGAGTTCATAATGGCAATATCGGCGCCTGAGGCGGCGGTCTTTTGGAGCATGCTGTCGGTAATAATCGGGCCTGGTCCCTGGTTATTTGCGCGAGCAAGTGTCTCTTCGGCGTAGGCGATTGTCTCCCGCATGTAGTGTTTAATCGGAGCCGTATAGTTATCAAGTTTTAGCGCTGCCGCAGCGTCCTCTTTAACTATCTGAAAACGTGGATTAGAAGTAATCTTCCCGCTTGAAATAGCTTCGTAAAACTCTGCTGACTCCGGCGTATTAGCCGCGTCATCTGAGAGGATGAGCGTCTGGCTACCACGATAAGAGACAATCTTGCCGTGGCCGTCGAAGTCTATATCAACAAGGCCAAGTATCTTTCCATACTCCCATGCCGTAACGACGACCACGGTAGCGTTATCTCTGCCGCGTACCTCTGTCGGGTAAGGCCCTGTAGGGTTAAGGCCAGTCTGCAGGAGAGCGTCATCCCCCAGGAGCGTGTGGGAGTGTCCACCTACGATAACGCCCACGCCTGATAGTGTGCGGGCAAGTACGAGGTCATTTTCATAGCCGACGTGTGACAGCACAACTATAATGTTTACACCCTGCCGTGTCAGGGCAGAGATGGCGGTCTGGGCGGGCTTTATAATATCGTTGAACTTAACCGATTTGCCGGGTTTGGAAATGGACGGCGTATCTGTGGTGGTGAGGCCGACAACGCCTATCTTGCGGCCATTTATTTCTATTATCGTATAGGGTTTAATCAGACCGTAAAGCGGAGATTCCGTTGACAATTCAATATTTGCCGACACGACGGGAAAGGACGCCTTGTTGATAAATTCTGCAAATACGGAAGGCCCCTTGTCGAATTCGTGATTACCCGCAGCCATAGCGTCAAGGCGCATCGCGTTAAGGAAATCCACATCGGCAAGTCCATGGTATTTCGAGAAAAACACCGTCCCTGTAAACACATCCCCCGCGTGAAGGAATAAAAAGTTAGGATGAGATTCTCTCAGGGCGGCCACGGCCCCGGCAATCCGTGGAAACCCGCCAGCACGCACAGAGAAAGAACGTGAGTTGTATGTCAGGGCTAAGTTGGATGGCTCAAGATGGCCATGTGTGTCATTGATATGGGCTATGGACAGGGTATATATTTCGCCAGCTCCATCCGCGAAACCATACGTCAAAAAACCGAACAAGATGGCAGTTATGATAACAAGACGCGCCCCGGACGATGCTGTATTCATGTCTGTTCTCCCTAAATTAATAAGTACTCCAAGGGTTACCCCAAAGAGCTGGGAACGGCTATCTTCCCCCGCTCTTTGGGGTGATTATCTTCTGCCCTGTATTATATGCCCAGGGCCTTTCTTTTTTTCATGATGTGGGCTTCAATCCCATCCACAATTTGAACAGGGTCATCGCCGACCGCAATTTTCCCTCCGGTAAGACTCTCAATGTCCTGGGTCAGGAGTTTAACCACGTCAGGTGCCCCCGTTACAGCCGGTACCGGCGATACATGCGTATAGAGACCAAAGGCTACTGCAAACATAGCGTCAATCGTCGCTTTTTGCTCCATGAATTCAGGAGCTGTTACGGCTACCGGCAACTGTGACACGTCAACGCCAAGTGCCCCGGCTACGGCTGTTACCAAATTAGCAAGCCTTCCCGTATCTGTACATGTGCCAAAACTCAGTGCCGGTGGAACTCCCAACGCCTTGCATACGCTCTGAAGCCCCGGGCCAGCTAACTCTATGGCCTTGAGGCTTTGCAGTCCCGCCACCTGTAAGGCCGCGTTTCCACAACCTGCGCTGAGCACCAGTATGTCTCTCTTTATCAGCTCCTTAGCAACTGCCACGGTTACGGCGTCTTGTGGTCCGTTTGCAAGGGTTGAGCAGCTTACCAGGGCGGTTATGCCTTTTATAGCGCCCGACTTTACCGCGTCAAGAAGCGGGGTCAACGTTCCTCCAAGCGCTTTAAGCACGGATTCGGTTGAAAATCCTACTATTGCGTCTTGTTTTTTCTGAGGAATAAGCGTAGCCTTACCCTTTCTCTTTTCAAAGTTAGCAATTGCTATGTTTATCAGCTTCCCCGCAATGTCCTCTACGTTTTCAGCGGTGTAATCAAAGTGAACGTTTACGCCAGGTATTCTGACAAGTTTCGATACGCTGACTACGGTTGAGTTATATTTATCAGCGTAAAGGCCCAAAGTCGGCACAGAGCAGTTCATGTCAACCGCAAACAGGTCTACGGCACCGGTTGCCATTACATATTCCTGGTTTATCCAGTTGCCGGTAAGACCTGCAAAGACATCATCTGTGGGAAATCTCTGAATCAACTCCTGGCCGGTCTCAATAGAACCGATAACCCTGATACCCTTAGCGCCCTTGTCACGGGCAAGCTTTTGAATATCGTCGCGATGTGCAAGTTTTATGATAGCCGCCCCAACAAAAGGCTCATGGCCGTTTGGAAGGATGTTTACATAGTCCTTGTCTATGATTCCAACATCTACAAAGGTCTCATGGGGAGTGGGGCTGCCAAAAAGGATGTCCTGGACAATCTCAAGAGGAACCTGTGAACAATAAGCCATAGAGATACCCATTCTCAAAGCCATTTTCGCCAAAGACACATAGTCCGAGTCAATATTGGTCATGCACCGGGTTTCTGTATCCATTATTTCATGAAGTGGACCACCGGGGAAAATCCCCATATCCCTCCAGATTTTTTTGCGTGACTCAGGGGCAAATATCTCAACGAGCCTTGATTCCTCGTCAGAGTCACGATGAAATTCATTCATGAAAAACTCGGCGACTTTCAGGGCGGTTTGCTTTGGGCTATCCTGTTTTCCTACTCCAATGGTAACGGCGACACTATTGAGCATCTCTTCATTTTTTATCTCAAAAGGACTCTTTCCCTCGCCCACAGCCTTTAACGTCTTAAACGCTGTTTTCGCGTGATATGAATACGCGGCGGTGCCAAAAATATTTATGTGCACCAAATTCCTCATCACCATGCCATTTGCGTCTATGCCGCACACACCTCTGTCGGCATACTTTGTTATCCTGCATGGTCCCTGGCTGCATAATTGGCAGCTTACACCCTTGGTGCAGTACGTACAGCGAGTTTTTTCCTGGGCATCAAAACGCTCAAGCATACTTGACATGCCGTCTTTCTTAACTTTTTCATGAAGTTCGTTTATGCTTCCGTGAAGACTTACATTTTCCATTTTCCCTCCAGATTTTTACTTTCTTTACATAGTGTTGTTTACCAACATCAACTGTCCCGCAGCGATAATCGCCTCCAAGAATCATAGCAGCTTTCCTTTGGGCAGTCTATGATTTTAATCATATATGCCTTTTTCGATTTGCCTCTATGGCTGTATTTTAGCATAACCCTGAAAAAAGCCGTTGAAAATCACAAAGGCCGGGTTATATGGGGAGAATGGCGGCTCGGCTCGTGTTTGCCAAAAGGCGACTAAAAATGTTATTCTGCGTCCAGAGAAAGTAATCCTAATTAACTAAGGAGGCAATATGAGAAAAAAAATGCTTTTAGTTTTGGTTGTATCACTATTGTTAACCTTGTTTGCGGGGCAGTCTCACGCGGTAACACTATCAGGGGCGATTGGAACGGGCGGACAGTTCTATGATGCCGACAATGGCCAGTATTATTTAATATTTGATGCTTTGTCGGTCAATGGCACCCCATACTGGTTGATCTGGCAGTTTAATCAAAATACTGCCGGTTGGGATATAATTAACGGCAGCACTATTTCTCAAACCGGTACTGGTTATTCATACGGGGCGTATGTGTACGACAATACGAGTCAAATTCTGGTTGTCAAGTCCAACGTGGCTTCACCGGCAATACTGGGCAGCTCGTGCTCGAAAGGCCTGGTCTTAGGTAAGCATGTCTTTGCTGTTACCAATTTGACCGCAACGAGCGTTTCGGTCAGAAATGTGGAATCAACAACCGCCAGCACGTTGACATTTACGAGATCAAGCGGCACGCCAGGCAATATAACCGGCATCTGGACTAATGTTGATAGCAGCGGAAACACCACAGCGATTGCCCTTAACACCGATGGCTCAGATGTGGTATACGAAAATATCGTATCCTGTTCTTCTAAATGATTATGGGGTAGGCAACAAAGGCGGTAAATTGTCACCATGAGGCTGCTGATTGTTTGGGAGAAGGCGTTTGACCTAATCATTGGCGGCACAAGAGGTGAAGATTGGACAACGGCGCGGGCGCTCATTGTCCGGTTGCCCAGTCTTGCGCCGTGTACTCAACGCCGCGAGGCAATTGAGTCCTGTGGGGGCAAGCGCTAAAAGGTAAAAAAAGGACAATAACTAACGCCAATAATTAAACAGTTCAGCAGAATATATATACTTGAATCGTTAAAACAGGGCGACCTCACGACTGGAACGAAACTGCATAAGTTCTTATTGCCATTTGAACGCAAAATACCACAGATGTCCCTTCGATTAATTGATATTGCGGACAAGGCGTCATTCCTGTCAGAACTGAAACATATTGAAAAAGAGGTTTTGAGTGAAAAGCACTACCCAATTATCCATATTGATGTTCATGGTGATGAAAATGGAATTGAAGTATCTTCAGGAGAAGTCATCAAGTGGAGTGAACTTCAACCTTATTTAAGGAATATTAATATCGCATGTTGCAATGAACTTCTTGTTGTCTTGGCAGCTTGTAAAGGAGCAAACTTATATAAGGTTTTTTTGCCAATAGATAGAGCCACTTTGTGGTGCTTGATAGGAGCAGACGAGGATATTTTAGGACACGATGTCCGTGATAGTTTTCAAGCATTTTATGAGGAGTTGCTTACCAGCGGTGACTTTGGTAAGGCATTGAACCAACTTAACAATGCATTCCCAAATATGCCCCTAATTCCATTTCTAAATCATACCTACAATAATATATTTTATCTCACTCCGCGACAAAAATTGTCATCACCCTTCTTGTCTTGTCGTCATTCCGGCTTGTCCGGAATCGTATTTGGCTTGAGGATGTG